>CAZSXI010000001.1:0-22071 GCA_964611045.1 uncultured Cocleimonas sp.
TCAGAGGAGGCGCATTATAGGCATTACATCTTTACCGTCAACTACTTTTTTCATTTAATTTAAATCACTGCTCTCGCCATGAAAAACCTGTCGCCTGTGATGCCAGAGAAACGGCGTTCTGCTCACATCCCAAGCCCTCACAAAGGGCATTTATTGCATATTCTTCGGTATTATTTTTTTCACTAACATGCATACCAATTATATTTTTCAATTGATCTAAGTTTAGCTTTTTCAATAAGGCAGATGCGTGCTTATTATCTAAGTGACCTTCACTACCCTGCACTCGCTTTTTTAGTGATTGCGGATAAGCACCATTAAGTAACATTTTTTCGTCATAGTTGCATTCCAACAAGAGACTATCAAGCTTATCAAGATACTCAATAATATGCGGGGTGTAATAACCCAAATCCGTAACAATACCTAAACGTGAAGCACCATCCGAAAATACAAATTGACAGGGTTCTCGCGCATCATGCGGAACAGGAAATGGATGTAGGTTAATATCATCAATTTCAAAGTCTCTATGACTATTGATGTAGCATGTAGAGTAAAAGTCATTATCTCTACAAGCGTGCGATGTACCAACGGTTAGCCAGACGGGAATATTATATTTACGAGACAAGCGCCCTGCCCCACTAATATGATCTGAATGTTCATGCGTGATAACAATTGCCGTTAGGGATTGCGCTGCTCTCCCTAATCTTGCAAGGCGACTCTCAACCTCTTTCGTTGAAAAGCCACAATCCAGCAGAATGCGAGTGTCGCTATCATTCTCACCAGATTCAATCAGGGTTGCATTGCCTTTACTACCACTACCTAGTGACGCGAAACGTAACACTACTTATTCTAACGATCAAATTCTTTCTTCAATCGAGCAAGCACAAGCTGTGACAGCCTTTTACTTAATGGTTTGCCTTCTTCATCAGTAATTCGAACCACTGAAAGCTTTCCAGCATCCTGAACATGAACTTGATAATCCTCACCCTTAATTAACAAGGTTTTGCGCCCACCAAACATTCGACTAAAGAAACCACGTTTTGCAGTATCTTCATCATCACCTTGGTATCTCACATTATAAATACCCGCGGCTTGATTGCGCTTTTCTGCAACTAAGCCCATGCGATCCAACATAATCCCCGTAAGAACCCATGAACGTTTATAATTGTCGTGTATTTGCAATATAGGCAAACCCTCTTGAGTAACAATATTTACCAATGAGGTTGTTTGAGTTGCTTCACTACCTGATGTTGAGGTTGAGCTACGGGCCGCACCAACCACATCCCCTTGCAAGAACGCTTTGAGGCGGTTTAGCATTTCAGCTTCGAGCTCATGATTTGCGGGGCGCAATTCCCAACCACTAATTGTGCCCGTTACGACCTTCTCAGCACCTTTATGAGTAAGGAAAATACGAGCTGTAGTCGCTGTCGGTTTATCCATGCGCGCTCTGAATCTATCTCTCGAACCCGCATCATAGCCACTTCCTAAAACCTTACCCATGGCTTTATTAAACCAGTTAAGCGGCAAACCAGCCCTATTTACAACCCACTCCGTTTCCATAACACCGATACGTGGCTCATCACGTTTAACCGGTATTCCTAACGAACGCCAAAAATCTCTAAGCCTAGGCCATAGCGTTTCTGCAGAAGCATCAACATCCAACCAACGTGATGTTCCAGCACCGCCAAAACGCATACTAGTACTTTTAGGCAAAACATTTATCTGCCTCCCATCTCTAGTAAACCCACCTGATTGACCTCCAATTGCAGAAGCACTCGCTACACCATCAGCGGGAAGCACAAATGCCATATCGAACTCTGGTGCGGTAAGATCTGGGGGGAAATCAAGAGTCTTGACTGACTTATTACTTTTATAGTCGAGGTTACTCTCCTTCGTATCCATAAAATTATCAACAATACTACAAGCAGATATATTTACTAATATGAACGTTAACATTAACAACTGTAGTGTTTTGTTTCTACGGTTCTCTTTCATCAAGTCGACTCTCTTTATTTAATACTTTGTACAATCGGGATTAAGCGCTTAAACCTTAAATTCTATACTGGCAGATTCCATTACCCCCGCCAAAACAGAATAATACTCCTCTGCAAGTGGCACGAGTGGCAAACGAACTGTATTACTACCGTAACCCATTTTATGCATTACCCATTTAACAGGGATTGGATTTGCTTCTACAAATAATTTTGAATGTAGTCCTAGCAACGGTGTATTGAAAGACTCTGCTTTTTCACGATCACCCTCTGCTGCTGCCTTACACATTTCATGCATTTGGGCTGGCGCAACATTGGCGGTCACCGATATATTACCTTTGCCACCCATTAAAATCATGTCCATCGCGATAGCATCATCACCGCTAATTACATCAATATTATCACCACAAAGATCCATCACTTCTTTAGCGCGCTCAAGACTGCCTGACGCCTCTTTTATAGATACAATATTGGAAACTTTGGATAAACGCTCAACCGTCTCTGGCAGCATATCGCTGGCTGTACGTCCGGGTACGTTATAAAGCATTTGAGGGATTGCTACTTTATCTGCTATTAATTTATGGTGCTGATATAGACCTTCTTGCGGGGGTTTATTGTAATAAGGTGAAACTAATAACACCCCATCCGCGCCATCATCTTTTGCAGCTTGTGTTAACGCGAGTGCCTCTGTCGTACTATTAGAACCCGTCCCTGCAATCACAGGAATTTTACCACCGACAAACTTTATGATCTGTTTAACGATTGCGCGATGATCTTTATGAGAAAACGTAGCAGATTCACCTGTCGTCCCCATTGCTACGATAGCATCCGTACCGCTTTCAACATGAAATGCTACTAATGCTTCTAACGCCTCATTATCAACCTCACCTTCAGGTGTCATTGGGGTGATTAAAGCAACAATACTTCCTTGGAACATCTTTTCAATCTCAACAAATTCTTGTAAGGATGCAGTCTAATGCTGGATTTAATGAAACACAAGGCACACCCCCCCTGTTTTTTGCTGTTTTGTATTATTATATTAATCTCTGGATATAAAAACGAAGAAAATACGAGTCTTTAATTCCACTTCACGTTACATCAACCAACTTCTGACTTTCCTTTGGAAAGCCCCAAGTACTTTTATTCGGCTACGCCTCATCCTAAAGGGCTAGCTAAAGCAGTTGTCTCGCTTTACTCGGCTCAGCTCTTGGTGAGCTTTAAAAAGCAAAAACAATCAACAGTATGGTCATTCACCATACCTGTTGCCTGCATGAAGGCATAACAGATTGTAGTACCGATAAACTTAAAACCGCGTTTCTTTAAATCTTTACTCATTGCATCCGATTCTGCCGTACTAACAGGCACTTGACTCATATCTGTCCATTTGTTTTGAATCGTTTTACCCTCCACAAACTGCCAGATATATTTATCAAAGCTACCAAACTCTTTTTGCATCTCTATAACCAACCCTGCGTTAACTACTGTCGCATTAACCTTTAATTTATTTCTAATAATTTCAGGATTTTGCAAAAGCGCCTCTATTTTAGTTTGATCGTACTTTGCCACCTTTCTCACATCAAAGTTATCAAACGCTTTAAGATAACCTTCACGTTTATTCAAAACTGTCGCCCAACTTAAGCCCGCCTGAGCGCCTTCTAGGATTAAAAACTCAAAAAGCAATTGGTCATCATGCACAGCCACACCCCACTCATCATCATGATAATCGTGGTAAAGCTGATTACCCCCATTCACCCATTCACAACGCGTTTTACCATCATGTGTAGAATCAGTCATTTTCAAACTCCTTCTTTATGCATTAGCCATTAATTATTTATAAAGGAATTATGCTTTTTTAACAAGCTCAGCTATAGTGAACTCATCATCAGCAATGGATACATTAAAAGGGAAAATCATGAATAAAGTATTGAAAATTGGCGACTCCATACCAGACTTTGAAGCTCCAGCAACTTCTAACTTAAATTTCAAACTATCTGATTATAAAGGAAAATCAAATATAGTAATTTATTTCTACCCTAAAGATAGCACGCCAGGCTGCACTGTCGAAGGAAATGACTTTAGCGCCCTGCACGAAACATTCAAATCGTTGGATACGAAAGTCTTTGGCATTTCAAAAGATAGCATGAAACGTCACGATAACTTTAAGGCAAAGCAAGGTTTCCCGTTTGAATTAATCTCTGATATTGACACCGAGATTTGTGAATTATTTGGCACATGGCAACTAAAAAAGACCTTTGGCAAAGAATACATGGGTATTGTTCGCAGCACTTTTTTAATCGACAAAAATGGCATACTACGCCAACACTGGGATAGCGTGAGAGTAAAAGGTCATACCGATGAAGTACTTGAAGCGGTAAAAGCACTATGAAAATAACCGTATTAGGTCAAACAGAATTACGCTTATCTCATTTTGATGAAGATGGCATGGATATTGAGCTAGGAAAAGCACCCCGCTTCAGCGCACTAGCCATGTTTGTTGCATCATTAGGCCGATGCACCTTCGCGGTTGTTGATCACTATGCACTGCGTATGGATGTACCGATTGAAAATATCGTCACTCATCTAGAATGGGACTTTGATACCGAGCCGACACGCTTTAAAACCATAAACATGAAGATTTACTGGCCAGAATTACCTGAAAAACGGGTAGCCTCGGTAGAACGCGCCTCACACAAATGCGCTATTTCAAATACTATTCGAGATTGTGTCGATATTAACGTAAAAGTCTTTAACTTTGCCGAAAATAATCAATAAATAGCATTTTTTAAGTCCCACCCCCCTTATTTTTGGGTGTTTTGTATTTTTTAAAAGAGTACTTTCAAGATATTCATCGCTCTGAATGCGTACAAAACACCCAAAAACAAGGAGGGTGGATACTACAAACAGCCTCAAAACCACTAAAAACAACGAAAAAACCTTTCAACTTAAGGTATTCACCTTAGATTAAGCTATACAACGATAGAATCAGATAAGCTAATAGTTTTTTTTATGAGTAGGGGCTCATACTGAGCCAAGATACAAATTTTAGCACCAGTTAACTGTAAATTAACTAAATAGAAATCAATACTAAAAATAATGATAAGTACTGTAAACCATCAACAATTTAATCCAAGAATAAACATTGGGTTTACAACAAGGTCTGCCTTGTTGATGGCTTCGCTATGTCTGTCAAATATGATTATATTAAACACAAGCTACGCCCAAGGCGTAGCTGCTGGCACTGACATTTCCAATACAGTTTCGGTTAGTTATGTCATTGGTGGCGCAGCCCAACAGCCTATCGAAAGCTCTCCGACAGGTAATAGCACGCCGGGCATAGGAAATGGGCAAGGCACTACTTTCAAAGTTGATAGAAAAGTAGACCTAAGCGTAACAAGCAGCGGAGATACCACTGTTGCACTTGGCAGTACACAGGCTGAATTAAACTTCGTACTGATTAATGAAGGTAATGACTCTCAAGAATTTAAGCTTTCAACCAATGGTGCGCTTGGCACAGATGATTTTGATACCAACAACTGTACGACGACTGTGACAGCGGTTGCACCAGGCTCACCATTATCTGGGGTAACACTACCAACAACAGGTAATATAAAACTGAAGGCAGACCAACAAGCCTCTATCAGCGTTAAATGTGATATTCCACTTGATAATAGCGGCTCACCGATTCTCTCTGGACAGGCATCACTACTGTCATTAGTAGCTGTTACTGAAAAGAACATTAACGGTAGTAGCACAAATCAAACTACAGCACCTGATGATGCATTGGTGGTTGACACTGTTTTTTCCGATAGTGCAGGGTCAGACGATATAAACCGTGATGCATCACATTCAACACGTGCAAATTACATTGCCTCAACCTCAACTAACCCACCCCCTACTCTAGCAATCAATAAAAGCATCGTAGAGGTTAAAGATACGAGTGGTGGCAGCACTGCAGTAACAGGCTCAGAGGTTACCTATAAAATTCAAGTGACTACAAGTGGTATTGGGACGATCAATAACGTGGTGATTACCGATATAACACCTGCAGAAATGAGTTACAAACCAACGACAATTACATTAGATGGCGCAGGATTATCTGATAGTAACGATTTAGACAAGGCTGATTATGGCATCACAAGTGCCAACACAGCGACCATAGACTTAGGCAATATCAATGCTGGAATCCAGCACGAAATATTACTCACTTATACAATAAACTAACAATGGATTGGAGATTATAAAATGAAAAATAATAAGCACTTAAAAATACTATCTACAGCAATACTTACAACTGTTTTACTTATAAGTTCACAGGTAAATGCCGCTCAAAAAGGACATTTAAAAGTAACTTCAAAAGTACAAAAAATGGTGATTATTAATAAGGCAGGTAAAAAGTCTTATAAATTCATCCCTGCAGCAAAAGTTTTACCGGGAGAAATTATTCAATACAACACATTTTTTGAAAATATCAGCAATAAACCAGCAACAGGCATCAATATTGTTAACCCAATCCCTAAGCACACGGTTTATTTACCAAATTCTGCCCAAGGCAAGAATACGCAATCTGTATTCTCTGTCGATGGCGGAAAACACTATGGGAAAGCAGGCACGCTAAAAGTAAGAGGTCATGATGGCAAGTTATACCCCGCCAAACCGTCTGATTACACCCATATCCGTTGGCAATATCATGGAAGTCTAGCGCCAAAAGCAAAACAGGCAGTGGCATTTAGAGTTCGCCTGCTTTAATCCGTTGATACAAAAAATAATAATTAGAAAGTGTATCAGTTCTTATAATTAAAAATATAAAACACAAATCTTTAAAAGAGAGAAAATATAATGAAAATTAAAATAATGAAAAGTTTACTTAGCGTGGCTATTTTGGCTGCTATGACCAATTACGCATCTGCCGCACCAATTGGCACACCAGCAGGTGATACCATATCTAACACAGCATCAATTGCTTATTCTGTCGGTGGAGCATCGCAAACAGCCATTGAAAGTTCAGAGCTTGGAAACAGTACTCCAGGAGCTGGATCAGCTACTACATTTATTGTGGATGAAAAAGTGGATCTACTTGTTACAGCCCCAACTGGAGTAACTGTATCTGCGCCAGGAACTACTGTAGCCATTACGTTTACGCTAACAAATGAAGGCAATGGAACGCGCGACTTCAGCTTTGCTTCATTAGCAACTGTAGGAGGTGACGACTTTAATCCTAGCACCTGTTCAACGCCTGCCAATGAAGTGGCGGTTATCTCAGGTGACACACGAACCATTACAGTCAACTGTGCCATCCCAGCGACTGGTGTTGATGGTGTAATAGATGGTGCTACAGCCGATGTTGACTTAAAAGCGACAGCAGTTGGTGCACAAACAGATGCTACAACGGATGCAGGTGCTGATGACCCTGATACTGAACAAACTGTACTTGCCGATGGTACTGGTACTGCTACTGATACAGGAGATCGTAATGCTGAGCACTCTGCAATTAATACTTACACAGTCAACACTGCTAACTTAACAGTTACTAAAACAGAAGCTATAACAGCAATGACTTTTGATCTAGGTGTTAATGATGCTACGTCAACAGATGTAACTGGAGGAACACTATTTCATATTCCTGGTGCAACGGTTGTCTACACCGTTAGTGTTGGTAATGGAGCAGGTGCAGCAGATGCAACAGGTATAACTATTACCGACACCTTCCCTACTGGAACTCTTAACTTTGTTTCATGTGCAGCAACAGGTAGTGGAATTGGAAGTTGTGGTCCATTAGTAGGAGTAAACGTTTCTTCTGACACATTTGCACTTACAGCAGGTCAAACTGCAACTATGACAATCACTGCAACAGTTAAGTAGGTTACTTTCTGGGTAGGCATATGCTGTGTCTGCCCAGATTAATTATACTTAACACACGTCGGCAAAAGACGCCGACATAATTGAGTTCACCATTTGGGAAAACACCAAATGGGAAGTTCACCACGTCGGCAAAAAGACGCCGACATAATTGAATTCACCATTTGGAAAAGCACCAAATGGGAAGTTCACTAAATAATAAAAACAAGCATACATGAATAATAATAAAGACAATTCCATCAAGCGCAATCCGCTTTCTGGTTTGGCAAATGGGCTAACGTCCCTTAGCCAACGTCTTTGTGTGCTTGCCTGTATTATTTTTTACAGCCTATTAATGATGATATCTAGCCCTGCTCTAGCAGCAGAGCTAGTCACTAATACGGCCACAGCAAACTTCTCAATCAATGGAACACCTTACCAAGTCTCAGACAGTGTTCAATTCACAAAAGATGCTGTTGTCCCGCCCTCTGATGTCATTACACTCACTAAGCAGGCGGATGTAACTGATGCTTTTATTGGTGATGCTGTTACTTATACGCTAACAGTAACGAATCCAAATGATCATACTCAGAATAATGTGTCAATTATAGATATTATTCCTGCAAATATTAACTACCAGCTAGGCTCAGCGACTTTAAACGGCACTAACCTCAATGCTAGCCAAGTGTCTATTACTGCTAATCAGCTTTCGTTTATCTTAGGCAGTATTCCAGCCAACGCGGTTTGGACGATTAATTACAACGCAACAGTAGCAGCAAGCGGTGTTGCTATTAATACAGCCACAGCAAAAACTGATTCTGCTACGTCTTTACAAGTATCATCAGCTGTAAATGTGACAACTCGTACTCCTTCAACTATTAAGTTTCTAAAAATAAGTGATACGGGTGTTAGTTCAATCATCCCGCCAACTTCTTATAATGATGATCAAAGTGGCGGAAAACACTGGCAGGAAGTCTATACCATTACACTCCCAGATGGTACAACCATTACCTTACCAACACCTCAACCGATAATAGATGCAACACACTATTCATTGCTTGACCCTATTATTATTGAAGTTACCGATTTAGATCAAAATGTAAATTCAACGCTTATAGATACCATCATTGTTGAAGTTGAAGTACCAGGTACGGGCGATAAGGAAATATTGCTTTTACAAGAAACTTCACCAAACTCCGGGATTTTCAGAGGTGTACTTCGTACAACCAGCAGTACTACTAATACACAGAATGGTGTGCTTTCTTTAGTTGATGGTAGCAAAATCAACGTACATTATCGCGATGAATCTGATAGCACAGATACAAGTGCAACTGCGGCTTTGATTGTTCCTAACACTTCAATAGCACTCATTAAAACTGCTGACAAATCAGAAGCTGCTATAGGCGAATTAGTCAAATATTCTCTTACATTTACTAATAACACCAATTCTGCTATTCCCAATTTAAATATAATTGATACATTACCGCTTGGGTTTAGGTATATCCCTAATACAGCACGCTTAAACGGTACAATTTTAAATACTGACGTGATTTCAAATGGGAGAAATATAAACTTCAACTTAGGCAATATGGCTACCGGTCAGATATGGACGCTAGAATACCTCACTAAAATCACTGCTGGCGTACAAGTGGGCAATGCTATCAATACAGCCTATGTTGACAGTGGAAGCATTCAATCAGCCAAAGCACACGCTACGGTCATCATAAAAGATGACCTCATGCGCAGTAAAAACATCCTAACAGGACGTGTATATATAGGCTGTACCACAGGGAAAAACGCTAAAACCCTGAAAGACGCGCGCATCATCACCGAAACAGGACGTAGTGTATTGACCGATGAAGAAGGCTTTTGGCACATGGAAGGGATTCAAGCGGGTACTCATGTACTGCAATTGGATGAAATCAGCCTACCCACAGGCTACAAACCACTTTTATGTGAAGAAAACACCCGTTTTGCAGGTAACCCAGCATCTCAGTTTGTAAATTTACAAACAGGCGTACTGTGGCACGCCGATTTTTATGTGAAAAAAACTGCTCCTAGTTACAAAACTGTCCCTATTTATAAAGATGTACCCGTATATTCTGAGAAAACAATACGCACACCTTATAAAAAGGTACTCAAAATACTAAAACTATCAGAGAAAGAAATTTTCTTTGAATTAGATAGCGACAAATTAACAGCAGAGGCACAAACAAAGCTGCAAGAAGTAGTAGAAAATATTCACAATCGTGGGATAGGTCGTGGATCAATAATGATTACAGGTAATGCTTGTGGGTTAGGCGCGCCTGACTATGACCAGAGACTATCAGATAGAAGGGGGCAAAGTGTTCGGAACTTTTTAGAAAAGCATGGCATCAATCCCAAATCACTTATAAACAATGCTTTAGGAAATACAAAACAAAAATACCCCGATACAGATGAGCAGCGCTATAAAAACCGCCGTGTGGATATTAAATTCCAAACAGGGTACGAAACCGATAAAACAGCTTATCGCACTGAGATTAAAAAGGTTCAAACAGGCACACGTAAGGTGTTAACCAAGTTTATCAAAACAGGTAAAAATAGCCTTATTACAGATGACTCTTTAGACAATGAAGATGTAGAACGTAAAGAATATAATGAAGTTAATCCTTTTGACCTTTATGGAAAAAATTATCTAGAATCGGCATCTAATAGTTTTGAAATACTCTGGCCTAAAAATAACTATGTACCTGCTGTAGCATCAACAAAAATCTTCATCAAAAGTTCACCTCAACACAAAGTTGAAGTATTCCTCAATGGTAAAAAGGTTAGCCCTTTGAACTATGACGGCAGTGCAACCAATAAAGCTCGCACTGTAACCATTAGAAGATGGAAAGGCGTGGACATAGATATAAAAAATAGAAACAACCGTTTATTGGTCATTTACAAAGATAAATCTGGAAAAGAACTGGGTAGAAAAACACATAATATCCACTTTTCGGGAGAAGCTACCTCTGCTAAATTTTTAGCAAAAGAGTCTAAGCTTGTCGCTGATGGTAAGACCATTCCAATTATCGCCTTATTACCCAGGGATAAAGATGGTTTTCGTTTGCGTACAGGAAGCCATGGATACTTTAGCCTTGAGAATAACCGTTTCCAGGTTAAAACATTGAGTTCAACGTCGGATACTTTGAACCTAAATGAATCTCTCGCAGGAAACTATAAATACTATGTAGATGCCGATGGCATTGCCAGAATTGCGCTAAACCCAACCACACAATCAGGAAAAGTAGAGCTGAACCTTAAATTCCCTGAGGGTAAAAACAAGACCATTAAAGTCTGGTTAAAGCCTCAATTGCGTGACTGGATATTGGTCGGTTTAGCAGAAGGTACGCTTGCCCATAATACATTGAGTGGAAACATGAGCAGCCTAACAGAGCTTGATAAGTCAGACACATTTTCAAAACGCGGTCGCGTGTCTTTCTATGCACAAGGTAAAGTGAAAGGAAAATATCTATTAACCGTTGCTTACGATACACATAAAGCTAAGCAAGAAGTGGGATCTCAACTGAATGGCAATATTGACCCTGATGCTTGGTACACTATTTACGGTGACAACAGCAACAGCCAATACAATGCGCCTAGCTCTCGTAAACTCTACTTAAAATTAGAAAAAGATAACTTCTATGCATTATTTGGTGATTACAACACGGGAATGAACATTACAGAACTTGCAAAATATGAGCGTGTTCTTAATGGCATAAAAACAGAGTATAACGGCGAAAAGTTCAGCTACAACGCTTTTATCAGTGAAACAAGTAATAAGCATCAACACGAGGAAATCCCTGGCGATGGAACATCTGGTTTATATCATTTAGCGTCTGATATTGTTGCCAATAGTGAAACGATCAAACTTGAAACACGTGATCGCTTTCATTCCGAACGCATTTTAGAAAGTCGCGTATTAACTCGCTATCAAGATTATGAAATTGATTATGCATCAGGCGCCCTATTCTTCAAATTTCCAATCACTGGGCGTGATGGCAGCTTTAATCCTCAGTTTATTGTGATTGATTACGACAGTGAAACTGATAACAATAAAGAAGTTGTACTGGGCGGTCGTATAGCAACAAAAATCAACAATGAAAAGCTAGAGGTTGGGCTTAGCACTATCATGGTAAACCGCAATAATACCAAAAATGATTCACTCATTGCACTTGATGCTAACTACAAGCTCACTAGTGATACAAAACTACATGTAGAGGTAGCACAGTCAAAAACGGCAGCCAATAATTTCAAATCTGCCAATGCAGAAATTATTGAACTAGAGAAAGAAATTGCAAATATGGAAGCCCGTATCTATTACCGAAAACAAGATAAGAATTTTGGCATTGTTGGGCAAGCTAGCGAAAGTAATACCAAAAAAATTGGAGCTAATATTCGTTATGACATCAATGATAAAACCAGCTTAAATGCAGAAGTATCACAACAACGAAACCTTGATAACGACAATAAGCGAGACCTTGCTGAAATTTCTGTCAAACAACAATATAAACAACTCGAAATGAGCATTGGTGTACGCCATAGCAAAGAAAAGCTTACAAGCGATACCGTTACAAACGATACCGTACTTGCGGGTGCTCGCTATACAACGAAAAATGGACGGGTAACTTATCGTGCCAATATTGAAGAGAACATCAATAGCTCCAGCATTGAAGAACGCAGCCCCAACCGTAGAATATTAGGTGTAGATCTAAAAATTAACAATGGCATGAGCATATTTGCGGAGCATGAACAAACGGATAACCATTCGGTAAAAACTCAAAATCTCCGTGTAGGTGTCAACAAATCACTCTGGGCAGGCGCAAAAGCAAGAAGCACTTATACCAAAGAAAGAACGGATCAAGGACAACGCGATTACGCAACGCTAGGGCTAAGTCAGCAAATAAAAATTTCAAAACACCTCAATGCTGATATTAGTATTGACCACGCAAAAACCATTAGTGGTACACAACAACGCTTTAATGCTGACGAACCCTTAAATCAAGGCTCGCAGCGCGATGATTACACAGCACTTTCTGTTGGCTTGGGCTCACAAATAGAAGATTGGAGCTGGTCAGGACGTTTTGAGATAAGAGACGGTGATTTAAGTGACAAATTAAACCTCCAAGTAGGATTAATCCATCACATCAAAGACGGTAGACAGGTCAGTGCGAAATTTAGTCATACTGAAACTGACTTCACTAATGGCAACTTGGAGCAAAATACAAAATTAAGTCTTGGAACAGCATGGCACCCAAAAGAGAAAGCTTTTGTGTTCTTTAGTCGACTTGATTTAATTGATGAAAAATCAAACACTGCTGATAATGGAGCCTCTACAAACAGCCACACACAAAAAATCATCCATAATATGCATTACAACCGTAAATTTAATGATCAAAAAACACAGGTCAGCCTTCATCATGGGATAAAGCACGTAATAAACAATAATAATGAAAATAAACACAGCACAACTATTGATACTGGCACTGTAGAAATCCGCCACGATATTAATAAAAAGTGGGATATAGGCGCGAGGGCAGGTTATTTACGTGACTGGAAAGAAGACACCACCGAAACTGTCGCAGGCATTTCTATCGGTATGACCCCCGCTAAAAATGCGTGGATAGAGTTAGGCTATAACTTTGAAGGCTTTAATGATGAAGACTTTGATAATAATAACTTTAAGCAAAAAGGGGCTTATACCAGCTTCAGGTACAAATTTAATCAAGACAGCTTCGGTGGCAAAGATTTACCCATTCGTAGAGTACCTAAAGAAAAGGATACAGAATTAAAAAGACCTGATAGCTTAAAAGATAAAAAGAATTTGATCGATTCAAATGAGTAGCACTTCGCTATAAAAACATGATAGGGATAACGGGATTTTAATACGTTAGTCCTGTCCACCCCCCTCCTTTTTTGCCGTTTTGTAATACAAAACGGCAAAAAAGGAGGGGGGTGGACTTGTAAAATCAAGTTAAAATACTACTTTTTCTCACTCCCAGAGCATATAAAGAGCCAAAATAAGCAACGATAGCAGCTATGACCAAGGCTAATAACCGGCCAATTTTCATCCACAAACCAGAATCTTGCCACCAGCTATCGGCAGGATTAATTAACAAAACTACAGCCACCATCACCATTGTAGCAATGGTTATTTTAACAAGATTTTTAATCCACACTGCTTTTAGCGACTTATCTGGCTGATAAATCTGTTGCTTTTTAAGTTGGTAAAACAACATTCCTGCGTTGATATAAGCGGCTAACGCCGTCGACAGTGCCAAGCCTGCATGTGCCCCAACGTAACCCATTTTGTACCATGGCAATACAATCACTAAGCTCAACAACATATTGGAAAACATAGCGATGATGCCTATTTTTACGGGTGTTTTTGTATCTTGTCTTGAGTAAAAGCCTGGCGCTAATACTTTTACCAAAATAAATGCAGGTAAACCTAATGAATAAGTCATTAAACTCATGCTTGCCATTTCAACATCGTGCCATGTATTTACGCCATTATTGATAACCGTTGCCAGTATTGGCTTAGCTAATAGTATTAAGCCTACCATTGCGGGGATAGCAACGAGCAATGACAAACGAATCGCCCAACTCAGGGTTGATGAAAACTCTTTACCTGCGTTGTTTGCAACATCGCCTGAAAGCTTTGGCAGAATCACCGTACCAATCGCTACACCAATCAATGCTAGCGGTAATTCTACAAAGCGATCAGAGAAATATAACCAACTCACCGAGCCGGAGACCAAAGCATAAGCAATTGCGGTATTAATCAAAATATTGACCTGAGCAACGGATGATCCAAACAGTGCCGGAATCATCAACCTAGTGATTTTTTTGACACCTTTATGTGCTTTTTTATATCGAAAACGTGGTACTAAGCCGAGCTTTACCAAGGCTGGCAACTGAAACAATAACTGCACGATTCCACCAATAAACACGCCCCATGCTAATGCTTTAACAGGCTCATCAAAACTTGGCGCCCACCATAACGCAGCCGCTATCATCACCAAGTTTAGTAATACGGGCGTAAAAGCGGGGATTGCAAATTGCTTATAAGTATTAAGAATCCCACTCAAGAAAGCGGTGAGTGAGATGAATAAAATATACGGGAAGGTAATGCGTAATAAAGTAATGGCTAAATCTGCTCGTGTATCAGAGGCTTCTGTCGCAAACACGGTGAATAGTTTAATAATCCACGGCGCAGCAATCATGCCAATAACAGAAATAACCAGTAAAATAATTGCCAATGTGCCTGCCACGTGATCAATTAAATCTTTTAAAGCTTCTTTGGATTTTTTCTCTCTGTATTCTGTAAGCACAGGCACAAAGGCCAGCGAGAATGCACCTTCAGCAAATAATCTGCGTAATAAATTGGGGATGCGAAAAGCCACAAAAAAAGCATCGAGCGCACCACCAATCACAAAATAATGAGCGATAACAGCATCGCGTACTAGCCCTAATACGCGGGAAATCATAGTCATGGCGCTGATCATTACGCCAGAGCGAATCATTCGGCTCATTGAATTACTCTATTGAATTTAGAAAACACATTATCACTTAATGGTAAGCTGAACGATAGAAATAAAGCAGAGGGTACGGGCTATTTAATTACAAATCGTCAAAAAAAGGGGGAGGTGGACATAAAAAACGATTATTTTTAAGCCCACCTCCCCCTTTTTTTGACGATTTGTACGATTAAACTAGCCTTGTTGCTCCAAATATTGCTTATAACCTTCAACAAACACAAAGTTTTCAGCGGCATTTTTTACATCTTCGCCTTCTTTATCGAGTTTATTTAATAATGCTTCGCCTTCTGCGAGTAAAAAGCTTATTTGCTCCAGATCAAATAGCTGTGTAGCAAGGGCTAGCTCATCTTTATCTTCTACTGATAATAAAGTCGGGACTAAATCATCATTCTCTATCGGCGAATCTGGGTCCAAGATATCCGCAACCAGTTTTGATTCTAAAAATTCAAAGTTTGCAGCACGTGCGTTCTCTTCTTGTTCCAACTCTTGCAAGGCATGTGCATCATCCCCTGCGCCGCTGCGTACCGATTGCATAATCACGCCTAAAAGCTTTTTGATAGATTCTTTAACACGCGTTTGGTCATCCGCAACACTCACCGATGTGGCATATAACTTATCCAATTGATCTTTGATTGCCAAAATAACTTCGCTGTCTTCATTGGGCTTAAAGGTGACGGCTTTTGTCATGGTCTCTTTAACATCGACCATATATTGTTGCAAAATATCGTGATCTTTCTTTTGCACTTCCATCAAGGTATCGCTGTTTATTTTTGTTTGACGCTCTTCAAATAATGGATTGTTATAGCGGCGAATTAAGTGGCGCTCAAATGCACCGGGGTTTTCGCTGGGGATGAAGGTCATGTCTTCCATGGAAGTATCTCTAGTATTACATCAGTATTGCCGATGCTAACACGATGAAATGGTATTTTGAGTACTCAATTAGGGATGGATAGAAACACCTGATGTTTTCTATAGAAAGATAAACTGTCTTAATGTTGACGAGTTAACCTTATATTCAGTATGATGGGGCTACACTCTTGAAAAATAATAATAATTGTAAAACCGCACATCACTTGGGCAAGTGGTGAACCATTAACCTAGGGGATAGGATAGATATGAATTTTAATTCTGAAAAACTATTTTTACTAAGTAGCGCCGTTTTAACAGTAGCGCTTGCAACGACATCTGCATCAGCAAATAAACCAATCAATGTTACTAGCGCATCAAATAACTTTAACAACTTTAGTAGCAACACGACCTATACCGCCAGCGGAAAAATGGACAGAAAAACGGCCGTTATGCTGACTAACCTGCTTAGAAACCCTCATTTACAGGTTCGTGCCAAAATCAATGGACAACCATTACAAACTATCAGCCCTAAGCCTGCGATGAAAAACCCGATGGATATTTTGGCTAATTATACCATTACGGGTAAGACGGATAGAAAAACAGTTTTACGATTAAAAAAGTTACTTCAAAGTAACCAAGGCTTACAAATCAATGCAGAAGCCAGCTTTAATAAAAAATCACAACGCACTGTTTATGCGCCGAGAGCCCAAAATTACAATCGCTTTATTTCAGGCTACACACCTTTTTACTCAAACGTAACACCGCCTACTTACGTTCAAGGCAATGTGGTTTGGGTTCCTGTTCTGATTCATCAACAACCTATGGTTAACGCACCCTATATTATGCCAAGTGCTACGCCAGAGTTGATTGCTGGAAATTAAAGCTAACACTATTCTCAACTTTACAAACAACACATCATTCCCGCGAGTTTCTAGCGGGATTTTTTTTGTGCGGCCAAAACCCAATAAACGCATTCAGCGATAACGACTGCTTCCCCTGTTTTTCATGACGGCATTCACTTCTCGTGCTAGTATCTTGTTCACGATAAAATACAAATTCCCCAGATAAAATGAACATCCAATCAGCACTACAAAAAGCCATAGAAAACCAAAACCTCACTCAAGATGAAATGACCGATGTGATGCACCAAATCATGACAGGTCAAGCGACTGATTCACAAATCGGCGGTTTTCTCGTTGCCATGCGTATGAAGGGAGAAACAGTTGAAGAAATTACAGCAGCGGCTAGTGTTATGCGTTCACTTGCGACACCTGTTGAGCTTGATACAACTAATCTTGTAGAAATCGTCGGCACTGGTGGTGATGGCAGTGGCACATTTAATGTTTCAACCGCCAGTTGTTTTGTGGTTGCAGCAGCGGGTGCGCGCGTGGCTAAACATGGCAATCGTTCAATCTCTAGTAAATCAGGTGCGGCAGATTTATTAGAAACGGCGGGAGTGAATTTAGGCATAACCGCAAAGCAAGTAAAAGCCTGCGTGGATGATATTGGCGTTGGTTTTATGTTTGCACCCAATCATCACAGTGCGATGAAACACGCGATTGGCCCTCGTAAAGAAATGGGCGTACGCACGCTGTTTAATCTGCTAGGTCCTTTAACAAACCCTGCTGGGACACCCAACCAAGTATTAGGTGTATTTAGTAAAGATTGGGTTCGTCCATTAGCTGATGTACTCAACAAACTCGGCTCTAATCACGTAATGGTAGTTCATGCCGAAGACGGCATGGATGAAATCAGTATTTCATCCCCTACTTTCGTGGCTGAACTTAAAAACGGAGACGTCACTGAATACACCATCAAGCCAGAAGATTTCGGCATGAGACAGCACCCAGTAAGTGATATTCGTGTACACAACGCTGAAGAAAGTTTAGAAATGGTCAATTCTGTTTTAAGCAATGAAGCAAATGCAGCACGTGATATTGTGGTGCTAAACGCAGGAGCTGCGATTTATGTTTCTGGTTTAGTTGCCTCACATCAAGCGGGTATTGATCGTGCACTTGAAGTCATTGCATCTGGCGATGCAAAACAAAAATTATTGGACTTAATTAATAAAACAAATAGTTTTTAACAGGAGTCCTCGCTTAGGCGAGGAATAATCCCGTTACAAAGAAACTTCCTCGCCTAAGCGAGGACTCCTGTAAGAAAAATAGTAACTTTAAATATGACAAACACTCCCGACATCCTCAAAAAAATTATCAAACGCAAAGAACAAGAGATTGATGATAGAGTAAAAACAAAATCTATTGAACAGGTTATCGAATTAGCGAAAGATGCTTCTCCTGTACGTGGTTTTGTTGATTCGATGAAAGCACGACTTGCAAAAGGTGATCCTGCAATTATCGCAGAAATCAAAAAAGCTTCTCCTAGTAAGGGGTTGATTCGTGAGGACTTTCACCCTGCGAAAATAGCTAAAAGCTACGAAGAAGGTGGTGCAAGTTGCATCTCTATTCTAACCGATATTGATTTCTTTAAAGGCAGTGACGCTTATCTAAAACAAGCCAGAGCTGCGTGTAATTTACCCGTGATTCGTAAAGATTTCATCATCGACCCTTACCAAGTTTATGAATCTCGCATGATGGGTGCTGACTGTATTTTACTGATTGTTACCGTGCTGGACAATATGAAACTTAACCAACTTTACAGCTTAGCGCGGGCACTCGACATGGATGTTTTAATTGAAGTGCATGACGAAGAAGAGTTGTTACGCTCCCTGCCCTTAGGCGCTGATTTAGTCGGCATTAATAATCGTAACTTACGCAATTTTGACACCTCGTTGCACACCACCATCGACCTGCTACCTCAGATTCCCGAAGGACGTATTGTGGTTACAGAAAGTGGCATTCATAATTCAGAAGACGTCACGTTGATGCGTGAAAATGACGTAAATGCATTCTTAGTAGGTGAAGCATTTATGCGCGCTGATGACCCTGGAAGCGCCCTCAAAAAATTATTTTTTACATAAACTATATGACATAAATAACTATGCTCACTTACCCAGAAATAGACCCCATTCTAATCCACTTTAGCGAAACCACTGGCATTCGCTGGTATGGTTTGATGTACGTTGTTGGTTTTTTATCCTTCCTCTTTTTAGGAAAAATGCGCGCGCGCAGACCCAACAGCCCCGTAAAACCAGAACAAGTCGATGACATGATGTTCTACGGCGCAATCGGCGTTATCGCTGGTGGCAGAATGGGTGAAATGTTGTTCTATCAATTCCCGCAACTTATGGCTGACCCGATGAAACTCTTCCGTTTATGGGAGCCGGGTATGAGCTTTCATGGTGGGTTAATTGGCGTTTCTATCGCCATGTTTCTACTCGCACGCAAATGGAAAATTACACCACTAAAGCTAGGCGACTTTATTGCGCCACTGGTGCCGATTGGTTTAGGTGCAGGCCGTATGGGTAACTTTATAAACGGCGAGCTTTGGGGCAGACCCACCGATGTACCGTGGGGCATGGTGTTTAAACACGTTGATGATCTACCGCGCCATCCATCACAGCTTTATCAAGTATTAGGCGAAGGTATCTTGCTGTTCTTATTGGTGTGGATATTCTCCAAAAAACCACGTCCAACGGGTGCGGTGACAGGGTTATTTTTATTAGGTTATGGTATTGCTCGCTCAATAGTTGAATTTTTCCGAGTGCCAGATAATAGTAATTTCCTAGGGATTGAATGGCTTACTCAAGGCCAATTACTATCCTTACCCATGATTGTTATTGGCTTGGGATTACTCGTTTGGTCGTACCAAAGTATAAAACCAGTCCCCTCTCCCTAGCAGGGGGAGGGCTAGGGAGGGGGGAGAAAGCTGGAAGTTACTTCCATTATTTGAGTTTCACCCCTCACCCCAACCCTCTCCCTACTAGGGAGAGGGAGTCAAATTAATGACGGATTTTGAAAAAGGAAGTTTCAGCATGAAACAATATTTAGACCTAATGCGCCACGTTCACAAAAACGGCACGGTGAAAACAGACCGAACAGGCACAGGCACCAAGTCTGTATTCGGTTATCAAAGTCGCTTTGATTTATCAAAAGGCTTCCCGCTTGTTACCACAAAAAAATGTCATTTGCGTTCAATTATTCACGAGCTTTTATGGTTCTTGCAAGGCGATACAAATATCGCCTACCTCAAAGAAAATGGTGTAAGAATTTGGGATGAATGGGCAGATGAGGACGGTAATCTCGGCCCTGTCTACGGCTCTCAATGGCGTTCATGGCCCACACCCGATGGCAAACACATCGACCAGATCACGCAGATTATTGATCAAATTAAAAACACCCCTGATTCACGCAGAATCATCGTTAGCGCATGGAATGTAGCGGATGTAGAAAACATGGCGCTTCCACCCTGTCACGCATTCTTTCAGTTTTATGTCGCTGATGGCAAACTCTCCTGCCAGCTTTACCAACGCAGTGCCGATATATTCTTAGGCGTGCCGTTTAATATCGCATCTTACGCCCTACTCACTATGATGGTTGCGCAAGTCACAGGCTTAGAAGCTGGCGACTTTGTACACACGCTTGGCGATGCACATTTATATTCAAATCATTTAGAACAAACCGAGTTACAGCTTAGTCGTGAGCCGTTCCCACTACCCACAATGAAGATAAATCCTGAAATTGACAGTATTTTTGATTTTAGCTTTGAAGACTTTGAGTTGGAGGGTTATGAAGCGCATCCACATATTAAAGGGATTGTTGCTGTATAAGCTTTTATCCCATTTAAAGCCTTATAAATAAGTCCACCCCCCCAGGGCTAACGCATTAAAAGTAACCAAATTTGTAGGTTCGTTAAAGTTTGGTGTATTAAAATCCGTTCTTGAGTAATTTTACGTGCCCTTCGACAGGCTCAGGGTACTGCAATGGAGTTCTACAGAGGAAATAGCAGATCCCTGAGCTTGTCGAAGGGTTCGTGCAGGATTATAATACTATAAATCATTGATTATTAGCATCTTTTTAATGCGTTAGCCCTGGTCCACCCCCCTTATTTTTGACGTTTTGTAATTAATCGTTGAGCCATGACTAAACTGTCATACAACCTATACAGTTTAGTCATCTGTTCAATAATAGCTAAAAGTTATAGCTAACCCCCATAGAAATCACAGGGTAATATTTAAAACCCTTTAAATCATTATTCAGATTTTTTTCTTCTTTTTCTAATTCAGCTAAAAAAGTTGCATTATTAGAGATATCAACTGCTACTCCACCCGCTGTTGGTGTTGCAGTACCTGTACCAGAAAGTTGAGCGTTTGGACTACCTTGAAAAAGCACACCCGCATCTAGACTAAAATTAAAGTTCTTATAACCACTAACCGCATTTCCCCAGCCCAATCCTAAGTAGGGTGCCGAACTTCCAAATCCAACCTTTGAATTCAATGTACCTACAATATTGTAATTGACGTCACCAATATCAGCGTTTTGGGCATCGGTTGAAGAACCTTCTATCTTGTTACTATTACTGTACAAACCACTAGTAAGTCTAAAGCCATTTTCAAGCGGATGATAATCAAGCAGAGCACCGATAGAAGATAGTTTAAGATCGCCCTTATACGCAATCCCATCATCCACTTCGTCATAAGTTGAACTAGCACCATTAGCATTTAAACGTGCATTAAATTTAGGGTGAATTTTAATGGTCAAATCTAAGCCAGCCCCTAAAGTTCCAAGCTTAGCTGTGAGTCCAAATTTACTTTGCTCTTCAGGCATAGTCATTTTTTCTGCAGCAAAACCAGTGAGTGGTAATACTGAAAGGCAAGTGATGATAATTATTTTCTTCATGCTATTTCCTTAATTATTTTAATTTCTATTTAAAGG
>CAZSXI010000002.1:0-6298 GCA_964611045.1 uncultured Cocleimonas sp.
TGCCTACTTCTTTAGAGTTACCACCTGCAACCGTTGATAAATTGACGAATGCGGGTGCAAATCTATTGCAACGCTCTGAAACTTATCAAAAGCTATTGAAAGCATTACGCTTTCTTCAATAAAAGCACTCTTTTAATAGTCCACCCCCCCTCTTTTATGCCGATTTGTACGAGAAAATAGCAAAATAAACTTACAAATCGTTAAAAAATAGGGGGGGTGGACTATTAAAATGGGGTTAAAATAACTCTTAACTTAGTAAAAGATTAGTAAATAGGAATCATCATGCCAAAATATCGTTCAGCTACAACCACTCAGGGTCGCAATATGGCAGGTGCACGCGCATTATGGCGCGCCACAGGCATGAAAGATGATGATTTTAGTAAACCTATTATCGCCGTCGCTAATTCATTCACCCAATTCGTACCTGGTCATGTGCATCTTAAAGATATGGGGCAGTTAGTTGCACGGGAGATTGAAAAAGCAGGCGGTGTTGCCAAAGAATTTAATACCATCGCGGTCGATGACGGCATCGCCATGGGTCACGACGGTATGCTGTACAGTTTGCCCTCACGCGAAATTATTTCTGATTCAGTTGAATACATGGTTAACGCGCATTGCGCCGATGCGTTGGTGTGTATTTCAAACTGCGATAAAATCACACCGGGTATGTTGAATGCTGCCTTGCGTTTGAACATTCCTGTGGTATTTGTATCAGGCGGACCGATGGAATCAGGCAAGAGCGTGATTAAAGATCAGGTCGTAAAATTGGATTTGGTCGATGCAATGGTCGCGGCGGCAGATGATTCAAACAGCGACGAAGATGTAATGAAAATGGAACGCTCAGCTTGCCCAACTTGTGGTTCGTGTTCGGGTATGTTCACCGCAAATTCGATGAATTGTTTAACCGAAGCACTGGGGCTTGCACTACCGGGTAACGGCTCAATGCTTGCCACACACGCAGACCGCGAAGAGCTGTTTTTAGAAGCGGCACGTCAAATCGTCAAGCTAACAAAACGCTATTATGAAGAAGATGACGAGACAGCATTGCCACGTAATATTGCCAACTTTAAAGCCTTTGAAAATGCCATGTGTTTAGACATCACCATGGGCGGATCAACCAATACCGTATTGCATTTACTTGCTGCCGCACATGAGGCAAAAGTAGATTTCACGATGGATGATATGGACAGGTTATCTCGCATCGTGCCAAACCTAAGCAAGGTCGCACCTGCCACACAACTGTTCCACATGGAAGATGTGCATCGCGCAGGTGGCGTATTCCGCATATTGGGCGAGCTAGAACGTGGTGGAATGATTCACACTGACTGCTACACCGTGCATGAAAAAACCATGGGCGAAGCGTTAGAAAAGTGGGACATCGCACGCAACCCATCCGAAGCCGTGCAAACATTCTACAAAGCCGCACCCGGTAACGTACCCACACAAACTGCATTTAGCCAAAATAAACGCTGGGATGAATTGGACATAGATAAAGTCAACGGTTGTGTACACGACATCGAAAACGCCTATTCAAAAGATGGCGGACTAGCCGTGCTTTACGGCAATATCGCCGAAGAAGGCTGTATCGTAAAAACAGCAGGTGTTGATGAACACATCCTAAAATTCTCGGGTCGTGCGCGCGTATTTGAATCACAAGACGATTCCGTCACCGCTATTTTGGCAGATGAAATAGTAGAGGGCGATGTGGTTGTGATTTTGTATGAAGGACCAAAAGGCGGGCCAGGAATGCAAGAAATGCTTTATCCAACCAGCTACTTAAAATCAAAAGGACTAGGCAAAGCCTGTGCTTTAATCACAGACGGACGTTTCTCAGGTGGCACATCAGGGCTTTCGATTGGACATTGCTCACCTGAATCCGCAGAAGGTGGTGCGATTGCTTTAGTGCAAGAAAACGATACCATTGAAATTGACATCCCAAATCGCACAATCTCATTAAGCATTAGCGATGTTGAAATGGATAAACGCCGTGCCGCGATGGATGCAAAAGGCAAAGATGGCTGGAAAGCAGGGCCACGCCCTCGTAATGTGACGACAGCGTTAAGAGCTTATGCGGCAATGGCGACATCTGCGGCTAAGGGTGCGGTGCGGGATGTTACTCAGGTTGAGAAGTGAGACTATTTAGATTAGATAGATGTTGTTAGATATTACTCTAATGAAAGAAAATATACTGACTGCATTTAATTTAATGCCAGGGCTCAAAAGGAATATTGATGATCGGTTTACAGAAGAGCTGTCTATTGTTTTTGATATTTTTATATCTTGGTTAATATTTGTAGTTGCAGTTATTTTTTCTGTCATTAGTATTTATCTAGATCTTAGATATCATGGAGAGTGTTACTTATTTCAAAGATCTGGAGCACTAATTGTCATTGCTGCAGCAATAATAGAAATTAAATTAAGCAAGTATCCTAATTGGTTTGAAGAAGATTTATTGCACTTTGAGCATGATGCAGAAGAGGCAGTTTGGGATAGGTTCTTTAATTTGAGCTCCAAATTTAGGCGTATCGGTTGGTATTCTCTTGTTATAGGGACAGTTATTTGGGCTTATGGTGATATACCATTTAAATGAGATTCAAACAACTTTTTCAATTCTATGCCTGTATTTCTTTAGAGCGTTGGGCTGACGAAGGAAGCCCAACAAAAAAACTACCATCTCCGTTGGGCTGCGTGCCTTAGCTGAATCTACAGGAATCCTCGCTTAGGCGAGGAATATTACTTTGCAGTTAGCTTTTTCTAAAGACTTCCTTGCCTAAGCAAGGACTCCTGTTAGGTGTATTTAACAACCTTAAAGCGTCAACCACTCCTTAGCAATCACCTCCCCTGTTAAATGCTGTATTGATGCAATCGCATTATGTTGAAATTGTTTGTGCAGCTCTACATCATAATAAAGCTGGTCAATCGCTTTGCTAAACGCGACGGTATTTTCATTTTCTACCAATAAGCCATTAACACCATGTTCTACAATTTCGCGCGGCCCTGTTGGGCAGTCTGTTGCTACAACAGGGCACTTTAGTGCCAGAGCTTCTATCAAAACCATAGGGAAGGCTTCGGTTCGGCTACTGAGCGTAATAAATCTTGCACCTGCTAAATAAGGGAATGGGTTGCTTTGAGTGCCTACGAAGTGCACTTTATCTTCCAATTTTAATTGCTCAACTTGTGCTTCTAACTCAGGGCGTAATTCACCGTCGCCTACAATCACAAGATCACAATCTTGCCGCATTTTGCTACTTGAATAAGCATTGATAAGAAGGTCATAACGCTTTACTTCGTGAAAACGTCCGAGTGCAACAATATAGGGTTTTGGATGTTGGTAAGGCTGATCTTTGACTTGAGCAACAATATCTTCAACATCAACGGGGTTATAAATGCGTGATACGTTTTTTAAACCGAAGTCACTGCGTAAAATACTGGCAACGTCTTCTGAAACGGCAATGACATTTTTCACTCGATGATAAGTAAGCTTGAGTAAAGCAGATTCGAAAAAGATTAATTCTCTAGGATTACAATGCACTGATAATGCGGCATTCTTAAATGCCATAGCCGTCGGAAAGTTGGCAGATTCCATAAAACTATAGACATGATCAAATTGTTCTTTCTTGATGAGCTTTCGTAATTTATAGGCGCGCTTAAAGACGTTAAAGACTTTTCCTAAAACACGGGTTTTTTGTGGGCAATCTAAATGAATTAATTTTCCTGGTGCTTGGTAGTGAATTTCATCATCTTGAAAAATAATGATGCTGACTTCGTTGTTCTTTGCGAGGGCATTGGCAAGATTGATGGCGACACGTTGCCCTCCACCAAGATCAAGATCAGCAATGACGATTGCTATTTTTTTCATTATTAGGTCTACGCGGTTATTTTCAGTTATTGTATAGTTGCTTAAATATTAATCAATTTTAGTGGGCAGGGGTAATGTGAAGGGATGAGCTGGGGTTTCTTGCAGATTGTTGGGTGAATCAAGGCGTGAATTAGCTCCCTCCCCCCCCTTCGATAAGCTCAGGATGCCGCCTGCTAGGGAGAGGGGACTTGGTTGTTAAATTACAGCACTTTAATGCTACCTTCATACCACACGTCGCCAAAAAGACGGCGACATAATCGAGTTATCCATTTTTTAAAAACAAAATGGTAAGCTCGCTAAAAATACAATTTGAATCCAATCTTATTCAACCAAGCTTTCTCTTGCATTAAATCAGCCTCCAACAAAGCATTGTCTTTAACATCATGGGGCAATTTCAAATGAAGGCTATCCGCAGTGGCTTCCACCGTTGGCAAAATACCCTCTTCAATCCGAGAACGATGAAGCAACACGGCAAGTCGCAATAAGATACTCAAATAACGAATATCTTGTCGCTCATCTTCATGAAGAGTTTCAAATACATCAGGAGCTAATTTCTTACGGTGTGTGTTTACCAACACAGCAAGCCAGTGTTGTCTGCGCCGTGCAAAACCGGGTATATCAGCGTATTCGAGAATATGCGAGCCTTGCAGGTGGTGTTTATCGTGGGTGATGCTTAAACCCAGTTCATGCAGGTCTGCTGCCCAAGCGAGTGTGAGCTTTCTTTTTTTGCGGATTCCCCATTCTTTTCTTACTTGCTTAAAGCAATGCAATGCGGTTTTTTTAACGCTATTGGCGTGCACGACATCGATATTAAACCGCTGCATTAAATCTTGCACACTGCGGTAGCGCACGTCTTCATGTTGGATACGACCAATCATGTCGTAGAGTAAACCTTCGCGCAAAGCACCATCGGATACGGTCATGGTTTCTATTTTTAGTGATTCAAAAATAGCGATCAAAATTGCCAAGCCACCTGCATAAACAGGTGCGCGTTCTTCTTTCAGTCCGGGTAATACGAGTTGGTCTATATTGCCAAAAGCGATTAGGCGATCTCGTAATTCGTAGAGATTTTTTAGTGTAATACCAAACTGGCTTAAACCCAGCTCCATAATAATCGCGCGTGTCGCTTTGATTGAACCTGATGAACCTGTTGCGCGCTTCCAATTATCGGATGAGTAGGCACGTTGAATCGGCATTATTTCAAGGCGCAAAGCGGTATCAGCAGATTGCCATTTCTCCGCACTTAAACTGCCATCAGGGAAGAATCTTTTAGTCACGCTGACCGAACCAATATTGAGGCTCTCTAAAATACGTGGTTCAAAGCGTTTGCCGATAATGAATTCAGTACTGCCACCGCCAATATCGATGACTAACTGTTTGCCTTGATCATCCGATAGCGTGTGAGATACACCTAAATAAACCAAGCGTGCCTCTTCATGACCCGGAATAATTTCGATACGATGTCCCAAGGCTTTATTGGCCTTGCGTAAAAAACCGGCAGAACCTTTCATGGTGCGTAAAGTATTTGTGCCTGCGGCGCGAACGGCATCATGGGGCAAGTGACGGATGCGATCACCAAAGCGTTGTAAGCAATCTAGAGCCTTTTGAGCAACGGCTTCATCCATATTGTTATTGGCATCTAAACCGCCACGTAAACGAACCATCTCTTTGATCTGGTCGATCATCGAAATATTGCCATGCTCATCAACACGGGCAACAATCATGTGAAAGCTGTTTGAGCCAAGATCAATAGCAGCTATGATTTCAGGGAGTTCTTGTTGTTCGATTTCGTGATTTTCAGTCTCTGTCATGGGAGCTAACTTTAACCTGCTATCAAAAAAATTTCTTACTTTTTAGTATTTTGTTGATTTTAGTATAGTCTACAAAAGTCCACTCCCCCTAGCAGGGGGAGGGTTAGGGAGGGGGTAGAAGGTTCGTAAAATCCAGTAATATTTGAGCTTCTACCCTCTCTCCAACTCTCTCCCTGCAAGGGAGAGAGGGCTTAAAAACGTAGGAATTGGCGAACACACTATGAAACCAACATCTTATAACCATTAGCTAGTAACATCAGCACCAACACAAATACCAAAACCCTACGAATAAATTTATCCCCACCTTTAACCGCCGAATGACTTCCCAGCCATCCACCTGCAGAGCTTGCCTGCAAACAATAAAGCAGGCAAATTTAGCATGCCGCCACCACCAGCAACCGCATCAATATAGCCTGCGAAGAATGCAATTAAGGTAAGAGCGATTAGCCAGTAACTATTGAGTTCAAATAAAGGCTCCATAAATACAAATCGTCAAAAAAGAGGGGAGGTGGACATAAAAAAGCACGTTTTTTGAGTCCACCTCCCCTCTTTTTTGGCTATTTGTAAATTTAAAAGTGTCATCTAGATCGTTTTAGCCCTGTTGTAACAACCGCTCAAGATCAATCAA
>CAZSXI010000002.1:6398-16078 GCA_964611045.1 uncultured Cocleimonas sp.
GGTGCATTGGGTGTGGATTGTTTTGCTTCGGCATCACCGGCAAGGTCGGTATTGATTTGTTTTTTACCTACACTGGCACTTAGGCGCTGTGAGAGTGAGCCTAAACGTTTTTTAACTAAACCTAACCAATCCACCAAGTTGTCGGCACGGGCATAAAACTGTGCGTTTGATTCGCTTGGGCTAGACAGCCTTTTTAGATAACTTTTAAGAGATTTAACGCCATTTCGATATTGAGTTTCGGCAGGTGGTAATATCCATAAACTGGTATCGGTGTGAAACTTTGTTGCAGTGTTAATCAAATCTTTATCTTCGATAGATTGCGATTGCGAACGGCTTAAATCATCACGCAGTGCCAGCGCCATATCGCGTGATTGAACCAGCACACCAAACTCCCAGTTTGGCATATTGTCCATCAATACACCGGGTGGCATTTTGTCGTTCTCGATAAATCCGCCTGTTTTATCGAGCAAGGTTTCTACCAAACGAGACAAGGTTGCTGTGGTGGTAAAGCCATTGACAACCTTAACGCCCATGTCTTCTGCAACCGTTTGTGCATTGGTATTCACATCAAAGTGATCTGGTTCGTTGCTCCAAAAAAACATCAGTAATAGAGTAAGAAAAACGAAGGTGACAAAGAACATGGCGATTGTCCATTTCAAGCCTTTTTCTTTCCATGTGGAAGGTTTATACATGGATATTACTTTTGCAGTTGCGCCCATAATTTTCTCGCTATTGAATGATGCTATTAGCACTATTTTAGCATCAAATAGGGGTTATTCCCGCAGGTTTTTAGCGAGAATATTTAGGTGCTAGAGATTTTCAATAGAGAACCATTAAGCAGGGTAGAGTGGCGTTAATCCATCACTAAGTTTACGCTCATTTTTTTGTTTTTGTTGCAAGCCATCTTCGAGTAATTTAGTCAGCGCTTTGCCATCCCATTGTTGTGAGTCAACACGGTATAAACTCTGCTCCAATATTTTTACAGTCTTCGCCCCATTAATAAGGTGAGTCGCTAAGTTTCCTAGATTCTGAATCGAATCATCATTCCAATAGACTTGCGTATATTTAAGTAAGTGACTGGCTGCTAACTGTTTATTATTATTTTTGCAGGCTTGTAACAGTGAAGAGCGCAAGGCGCTAGTCGTCTGGCTTTTGCTTTTAGGCGTAAATGATTGTTGGGTTTCTTGGGGTTTTTTAGGCTTTATTTTTAGGCGGTAGATAAGGGTTGAGATGAGTAATAAAAATATAGGCAGAGCAATTATTAGTTTCCAGCTCCAGTATTTTTCTGGAATTTCACTCAGCAAATCAACGTTATCATTCATTATTTCAGTAGAGGTGTTTTCTGTTGTTAGTATTTTCGAGGTATCTGGTAGAGCGACGTTTTCATCCGCTAAACTATTCAGATCAGGAGCAACATTAAGGTTCCATTCTGGCAATACAAAAGTGCGTTGTTTTTTATTTTTTATATCCCACCAATCAACCATTATTTTAGGGATAGTGATTTTGCCTGATACATCAGGAATATAGCTAATTTCAGTATGTTGTATTCCATAAACGGTATTTCCGTCCGTGCGGGTTTCTGATTTTGCTTTGTCAGGGTAACTCTTAATTTGTTCTGGTTTAGGGAAACTAATATCAGGAATTTGAGAACCCGCTAGACCTTTTACTTGTAACGTTAGTGATCGTGTTACAGGTTCTCCTATTTTTAAATCAGGCGGTTTTTTTGTCCAACTGTCTTCTATAGTCAAATCTTCTGCTGGCAACCATGCAGCACCTGTGAATGCATCAGGGACGGGCAATACTTCAACATTGATTTCTTGGCTACTGAGAGTAAAGGGCTTGCTAGGGCCACGGATACGATCAGAGAAAAAGCCCCCGAAAGAATCCTTAAAGAAAGGATCATTTCTGAAATCATTAAAAAAGTTATTCAGCATGTCTGTTTCATCCATGCGTTTACGAAGCGATTGTGAATCGCCACCTGATAATGCTATGCGTCCCTTTACTGTGGCAGGAGGGATACGTAAAGGTCCGCTTTTTTCTGGTGAAATGACGAAATTCTTTTCAACAACATTGAAACGCTTACCCGCTCTTACCACGTCATAGCGTTTGTCGGCGCCTAGTTTTTCTATGATAGCATTCTCTAAAACAGGTGTTTGAATTTGTGCTGTTTGCATTGCCTCATCATAAAAAAGCTTGATGGTGTAAGGTAACTGTTGCTGTACAAAAGTGGTATCACTTGCGGTACCGATACTTGATTCTATAATAATATGCTTGCTAGTTTTTGCAGAAACTTCGGGTGGGAGGTCGGTAATCACCAGATTTACGGCTTGTGTTTTTTCACTGCCTATCTCAATAGCGGGTATTTTTAGCGACCCTTTGTTGTTTGCTTGTAACTCAATCGTCCAGCTTTTTTTAAAAGAACGTTTACCGTTCATAATGCTTATTTGAGAATTTGATCTAGTACCTAATATAGTGAAATCTTTTTGTAATGGGGTGAGATTAGGCTTGGCGTTATTATTTGTGAAGGATTCTATTTTAAGCGTTATTGGGTCTCCTTCAAAAAAGGATGATTTATTTAAGTACGCTTTTACTTCAGCAACAGCAGTGTGCGCTGCCAACGAAGAAAGCACGAATGTGAGGAGGAATTTTAAATAAAATGGGTTCATTAGTTTTTTATTGAGGGTTTACCAAGGCTGTTTGCTGTCATTGATGGATCTTCTGCGTTGTTGATATTGTTGTTTAAACTTGCGACGTAACAACCCTCCCGGATCGTCAGGAATACGTCGAAGCCATTGCTCAGCAGCCATCCTCTCTTCTTTACTTAGTTCTTCTGCTTCTGCTTTGGTTCCTTCTTGTTCTTTCTTATTTAAGTTTTCTTTTTCAGTTTTCTCTTTGCTAGCAGAGTCTTTGCCTTCTTTTTTTTGCTTTTTTTCATCTGATTTCTGGTTTTCAGAGGTTTTTTCGTCTTGCTTGTCTTTAGCTTCTTTAGGTTTATCTAAGTCTTTATTTGCATCAGAAAATTGATTCTTTGATTGCTCTCCATCCTTTTCGTTGTTGTCATTTCTATCTTTTTCTTTACCCTTCTTGCCACTTTTACTTTGCTTATCATCTTGTTTATCAGTGTTATTATTTTCTTCTTTTGAATCACTGTCTTTTTGTTCTTTATTTTCATCGCTGTTATTTTTGTTCGCATCTTTCTTTTGTTCTTGTTTCTTCTTAAGAAGCTCCTCAATAGCAGCTTTATTCTTTTTGGCATCTTCCATATTAGGTTGTAGCTTTAGAGCTTTATCATAGGCGCTAATAGCATCTTGATATTTCTCTAGTTTAGCGAGTGTATTACCTTCGTTATAACGGGCACCTGCGCTGTCAACTTGTTTAAACTCTTCTAATGCATCTGTATATTTTTCTTGTTTATAGTTGGCTACTCCTTGCATTAAGGGATTGTTTGAAAGTTTGTTTGCCTTATCGTATTGCTGTTGTTTGAGAGCAATATCTGCTTGTTGTTCTTTATTTATCCAGAGATTATTCCAGCCATTACGCAACGATTCTGTAAAAGACGATTCTGTGAGCGGTGATGCTAAAACAGGTTGTGGTTGAAGTAGCCCGAAAAGACTAGCTACGATTAAAATATTAAACAACCAACCACGACGAAATGCTAAGGCAACTAAGGGTAAGAGCAGTAAAATTATTAAGGGACCTGATGATTTCCAGTCTACACTATTAACGTCCTTATTTTGTTCTTGAGGCTTATTTGCGTTGCTAATTGTGGTGGCTAACACGCTTTGTAAGTCAGCATTATTAGTGCTAATTAAATGATACTGCCCACCACCAGCTTGGGCAATTTCTTGTAAGAATTCTGAATCAAGCGCTACAGTTATGCTGTCACCATTTTGATATTTTACCTGTGGTAGTGTGCCGCCAATTTCTGTTCCCACGCCTAAGACAGAAAGTTTATGCCCATCATTTCTAAGTTTTTGTGCCGCTTTAAGCGAAGTTTTTTGATCACTCACTCCATCGGCAATCAGTAAAACTTGGCCACTATTCACACCTGCTTGGGTGAGTAACTCATGTGCCTTTTGTAAGCCTAAATCTACGCGGCTTCCTTGTGATGGCATGATATCAGGAGTAAGCACCTGTAATAGTGCGCGGATTGTTTCAGAATCTCGCGTTAAAGGAGAAGCAGTAAAAGCATCGCCAGCAAATAGCACTAAACCAATTTGTCCTTCTTCTTTCTCGCTGTCGGATAAAATATCTTCAATCTTGAAGCGTGCGCGAGCAATTCGTGAAGGTTTTAAATCTGCAATTTGCATAGAGTTTGATAGGTCTAAAACAATCACACGAGCCGAATTTGTTTGAAAAATAGGGCGAGGGATTTTCTCCCAAACAGGATCGGCAAGCGCAATGGTTGCAATTAACCAAGTAAGTGCCAATAACCACTTTGCTAAAGATTCTGATTGGTCATGTTTCTTATCTGAGCCACTGAGCAATAGCGGTAGTAGCTTGGCATCAATGACTTTCTCCCATGCTTTTGTGTTGCTTATTTTTGAGCGTGCAGTAATCCACCACAATAATGCTAAAGGGAATAAAGCAAGCAGCCAAAGCGGATGTAGGAAGTGTAATTGATCCATGTCTACGTCCGCTGTTTTTTTAGTGAACTTACCGTTTCGTTTTTTGAAACGGATAACTCAATTATGCCGCCGCTGTTTGGCGACGTGATGTTTTGTATTTTGTTATTACGCTGTGACCCTCTGCTGAGAGGATTAAAGATACTAGAAATCACACTGAGTAATGCAATCAATGCGCTTAAAGCTAAAGCCAGAGCAAGGGGGTAGTAATATAATTCTTTGACAGGGCGATAGCTTAATTCATCTTCTGAAATGGGTTCTACTAGGTCTAGTGTCGCATATATTTTCTGTAAATCTTCAACATCACGGGCACGAAAGTAACGGCCATTGGTTTTTTCGGCGATGGCGGTTAGGGTGAGTTCGTCTAGTTCTGTTCCGCCTACACGCTGCCTACCAAAAGGTGTTTGTATGATTCGCCCATCTGCGCCAATACCAATAGTATAAATTTTAACCTTTTCTTGTGCTGCTAGGTCGGCAGCTTTGAGTGGCTCAACATTGCCTGCGGTGTTTGCACCATCGGTGAGGAGAATGAGCACGCGGTTTTTTTCATCTTCTTTGCGTAAGCGTTTTACGGCTAGTCCAATGGCATCGCCAATGGCGGTTTCACGCCCTGCTAATCCTAACTGTGCTTCTTCTAACAGGATATTTACGGTTTTACGGTCAAAGGTAAGCGGTGCTTGCAAGTAAGCTTGGCTGCCAAACAAAATGAGTCCAATACGATCACCATTACGCTTTTCGATAAAATCAGAGGCAACGGCTTTAACTGCAGTTAAGCGCGTGACAGCACGATCTGAGATCACCATGTCGGCTGCTTGCATAGAGCCTGAAATATCCACTGCCATCATTAAACTTCGCCCTGTGATGGGTTGTTTAATAGTATCGCCAATAAACTGTGGGCGTGCTGCTGCTGTCACCAATAAAACCCATGCGAGCAATGCCAACAATAATCGTGATAGTGAACGTGACTTTCTTTTGGTTTTTAACTTAGTTTGTATGTTATTAAAAAAGGGAACGCGTAAAGCTACCTTGTTGTTCATTGGTGCTGGTGGTAGTAATAGAGCCACGATAAAAGGCAGAGGTAAAAATAAGAACGCCCAGATGAATGAAAATTCAAGTGAGGAAAAATCAGCAATACGGTTAAATAAATCACTCATGGCTATTGCCCCTGACGACTTTTCTAGCCCAGCCTTGAATGAGAGGAATAAACTCATTTAGGTTTAAGTTTTCTATGTGATGGTTCGAGTGTATATCTGATTGATAGGGAGCTTCAATCAATATACGTCCAGCCCCTCGGCTAAAACCGTGTGTGCCACCTGATTCATCTAAAAAATGCAACCAATCACCGCCTGTGAGGCTGGCAATTTCTGAGCGAGGGAAATAAGTGATCGCAAGCTGGCGGAGTAGGGTATTGATTTCAGCCACCGTGGCATTATTTGGATTGGCTTTTAATTTTTTTTCTAATACCTTAAATTTAGCAAGAACTTTTCTCTGATGCCTTTTTTTCTTAGCTCGCTTTATTGCTTTGATAATAAGCCAAGTAGCAATCGATATGATTATTGCAAGTAGTATCCACCAGCCAGCCGCAAGTGGCCAAAAACTAGCACTTTCGGGAAGATGAATATCTTGTAATTGAAGTGATTCCATGGGACTTATGCGGCTCTCGATGCAACAGAGCTTCGTTTTTTACTTGTGCCAAAGCTTTGTTGTAAAGTAAGCAAAATATCATCAGCCGTTGATATTTGTAGTAACGGAATGTTGTGACGAGTCATTAGTTCTTCAACCCTTTTATGGTGTTGATTAAAGAATGTTTGATAGCGTTTACGTCCTCTTTTTGAACGTGTGTTCAGTATTCCCGTATTATTTCCATCCGTTACGCTATACCGACCTGGTGGTGGGGGTGACATTTCTAGCGGGTCTACTATTTGAATCGCTTGAATATCATTATGGCGAGATAGTCGCTGAAGGTGTTGTGTGGTCTCATCATCAATATTGTAAAAATCACTGATTAAGAAAACCAAGGTGCCAGGGTGGGTAAGATGCCTTAATCGTTTGAGTTCATCATTTAAACTCGTGTGATTGCCTGTAGATTGCATTGCCTTTTGCGGGTTGGAGTGGATGACTAATTCGCGTATGAGTTGAAGTGCTCCACGTTTACCCATCTTTGGTGCTAGCTCTCGATGCGTTTCGTTTTCTTTGCCTTCTGTGATGAGCAATGCGCCAATACGATCACCACGAGAAGCAACTGCCCAAGCGATTAAGGCTGCCGTTTTCGCAGCAACGACTGATTTTAGAGAATGCATTGAGCCAAAAAACATTCCAAGGTTAAAATCCACCAGTAACACAACAGGGAGTTCGCGCTCTTCTTGGTAGAGTTTGGTATGTGGCTTACCTGCGCGAGCTGTTACACGCCAATCCATATTGCGAATGTCGTCACCTGCTTGATAGAGGCGTGACTCCTGATAGTCCATACCACGTCCACGAAAACGTGAACGGTGCGAGCCAGTGGCTGATGCGCTAGCATAAGAGCGACGGCATAAATCCAATTTTCGAGCTTGTTGTTGTAAACCAATAAGGTCGTGCGCAGTGACGTGCGTACCTGAGTTTGTTGACACATTTTGGAAGTCATCTAACGATTCATGGTCGGATGATTGAAACCAGCGTTTAAAGAAAGTCACAGCACACTCCTACTGTAAGCCCTCTCTCCCTAGCAGGCGGTGTCCTGAGCCTGTCGAAGGGGAGAGAGTTGGAGAGAGGGTAGAAGCGCGAACATACCGATATTTTTCGAATTTCTACCCCCTGCCTAACCCTCCCCCAGCTAGGTGGAGGGGACTTTTTCTTTAACTTACTGGTCTTAGTACACACGCTAAGAAACCGGTACTAATTTTATCAATTCCGATATAACATTATCAGGCGTAATACCTTCAGCCTCTGCCTCATAAGAAATCAAAATACGATGACGTAAAACCTCATATGCCACCGCTTGCACATCTTCGGGTGATACATAGTCACGTTCATTTAACCAAGCGTGTGCTCTGGCGCAACGATCGAGTGAGATGGTTGCGCGAGGGCTTGCGCCGTAACTAATCCAGCGTGCAAGCTCTTCGCTATAAGCGGATGGATTACGGCTGGCAAGTATCAGTTGGACTAAATATTCTTGCACTGGCTCTGCCATGTGAATATTCAATACTTCTTGTTGCGCATTTTCTACGTCTGCTTTGCTAAGCTTAGTAGGCGCTTCAATGGCTTTTGTAAATGACTGTTTTGCTTGTTGACGTGCCAATTCTAAAATTAAATTCTCTGCTTTTGCATTGGGGTAACCAATGCAAATATGCATCAAAAAGCGATCAAGCTGTGCTTCGGGCAACGGATACGTGCCTTCTTGCTCAATGGGGTTTTGTGTTGCCATTACCAAAAAAGGTCGAGGTAATGGGTAAGTTGTACTGCCCACGGTTATTTGATGTTCGCCCATTGCTTCTAGCAATGCAGATTGGACTTTAGCTGGTGCTCGGTTAATTTCATCTGCCAAAATAAGGTTATGAAAAAGAGGCCCTTTTTGGAAAACAAATCCGCCCGTCTCTGGACGATAAATATCACTACCCGTTAAATCACCCGGGAGCAAATCAGGCGTGAATTGCAGGCGATGAAAGTCACCTTCAAGCACACTTGATAATTCTTTAATGGCGGTAGTTTTAGCAAGACCAGGCGCGCCTTCAACCAGCAGATGCCCATCTGCTAATAAAGCAATTAAAAGACGATCTACCAGTAAATCTTGTCCAATAATTCTGGATTGTAAATATTTTCGAGCCTGTGAAAAGCTTTCGTAGCTACTTTGATTGCTCTTGTTTTGTTTTGCACTCATTAATTGTTCTCAAAAATTTGTATCGAGGTTCTAAATTATCAAAAATAAGGGGAGGGTACTAGGGCAATGTAGTAAAACAATCATTAATCCAGTAGGTTTTTGTTGAAATTTTGTTTATTACTCTCAAAAGTCGTTAAAAACGTTTGGGAATGACGAAAAAAGGCATTTATTTTTTGCCACCCTTCCTGTTTTATACTGTTTTGTGAAAAATTACTGCCTGAAAAATACAAAACAGCATAAAACAGGGGGGGTGGACTTGTAAAAGCACCTTGAAATAAACTTCTGAGTTACCAACTTTAAAAACTGTTACGACAAAGAGATCGTTATTCCTGCTGTGATTTGCGTTTCAATACAATTTTCATCATTGCCATTGCGGTCAACCACCATAAAGCCACTGTTGTCATCTAAAGGCATTAAATAATGATGCCAAACATTTTTATGATAATTTACGCCTTGTTTTCCATTGCTGATAAAGAGTTCTAGCTTGTTGGTATCGAGTGTTTCGGCAGGTGTTGAAACCAATATTAAAAAAGGGCATTCACAAAGCGGATAGAAAAGTTGGCTACCGAATGGATGGTATTCCATTTTTTCAACCGTGAAGGGAAATTTAATGGCGTTTGATTGAACGAGGCTAATGCACGTTTTGCCTCCTTTTTCTTCAATATCTATTTCTGCAAGATCAAAATAGCGCGTTGCTAAACCGTAGTTCATTGAGAATTCTTTTTTTGCAGAAGAGGCGCTAACAACTTCGCCATAAGGTACAAATGCTTCGGTGGTTAATGGTTTTGGTGTGAGATGCATTAGCGAATAGTCCCATGAAGTCTTAAACGGCTCACGCCACCATCTGGGAATATATTGAGGCGAATATGGCTCACCGTGCCTAAGTCTGCAATTTGATCGGTGAAGTGATGCTCAACATCCATTTCTAATTTTTGCTCGGGCAATAACGCTTGCCAACTTTCACTTGCCGCTGCTATATCTTCTGGTACATCTGTTAAATTAGCAGCTTGAATGGTGCAATGATCTGGGTAATTGCCTTTAAAGAATGCGGTATCTACAGTGATTTTTGTCAACGTGCCAGCATGACCTAATGCGATAATCACCCAGTCGTGCCCTGGTCCACGGCGGCGTGCAGTTTCCCAGCCATCTCCCATATTTATGCCTTTGTCGGGCAATAATAAATTGCTCATTTGCCC
>CAZSXI010000002.1:16178-20552 GCA_964611045.1 uncultured Cocleimonas sp.
GCGTTATCGCTGTTACAACCCTCTAATGATATTTCAGGGGGGTAGTTGCCTGTGAAATGGGAAGTATCAACAACAACACCGTGAATAAAGCCCGAACGAGCCAATTTCACATCACAATAATCATGTCCTTCGGTACGCTTTCGGCGTGACTCCCAGCCATCCATCCACTTGCCGTGATCATCGAATTTATCGTCGATAAAAACAGGTGCGGTGTCGTGTAGCATTCGTTCTTTTGCCGCGAAAAAATCATCGGTAGCGTAGATTGCTTGCGCGCCTAAACGTGCAGAGGCTAGGTTGATGTATTGCTTTTTAAATGCTTCGATCATTTTAAATTTTCCAACGTATTTACTCCCTCTCTCTGAGGGAGAGGGGACTTTGTTTATTGGGAGTCTTGCTTTACAGGAAAGTTCTCAATCCAGTGATTGGCAATATCAATTCTGCGCGTTACCCAAACCTGCTCTTTGCTTTGGATATAATCTAAAAATCGCGCTAGAGCCATTGCGCGACCGGGTCTGCCTACCAATCGACAATGTAAACCAACCGACAGCATTTTAGGTTGTGTTGCACCTTCTTCATAGAGGTAATCGAAGCTATCTTTTAGATAACTAAAAAACTGATCACCACTGTTAAAACCTTGGGGTGTGGCAAAACGCATATCGTTTGAATCAAGCGTATAGGGCACAAACAGTTGTTGCTTGCCTTCCACGTCAGTCCAGTAAGGTAGATCATCTGAATAGCTATCGGCTTGATAAGCGAAACAACTTTCTTCAGAAACTAGTTTGTGCGTGTTAGGGCTTGAACGACCCAAATAAAAACCAAGTGGCTTTGAACCTGTAACCGTCTCATGAACCTCAATCGCTTTTTGCAAATACTCTCGCTCTTGGTCAATGTGCATAGTTTGATAATCAATCCAACGATAACCGTGGCTGGCAATTTCCCAATCCGCTTTTAGCATGGCTTCAACCACATCAGGATTTCGCTCTAACGCCATCGCCACACCAAAAACGGTGACAGGCAAATTACGTTCGGTAAACATGCGATGCAAACGCCAAAAACCTGCGCGTGAACCGTATTCATAAAGGGATTCCATATTGGCATGGCGCTGACCTTGAATCGCCTCAGCACTTATAATTTCAGAGAGGAATCGCTCAGATGCATCATCACCATGCAATACACAATTCTCCGCGCCTTCTTCATAATTAATCACAAACTGTACGGCAATACGGGCTTTGTTAGGCCATTTTGGATGGGGTGGATTTTGACCGTAGCCGATCATGTCGCGTGGGTATTTCATTGTTTTAAAGACCTGTACCAAAGGCTAACTTTCTCGCGTTCTTCATCGGTCATTTGAGTTAAGTTTCCTAAAGGCATGATCTTTTGCATTACCTGTGTATTCACTTTATCAGCGCCATTTTCTAAAGCATTAGGCACATCATAGGCCAGCCCAGTAGGCGGGCTGGCAAAACCTGGTTGTGTAGGTTTGGTGCTGTGACAGCTCATGCATCGCTGTTCAATAATAGGCATGATTTTTGCGGTAGTAATTTTATTGGCATCTTTCACTGCACCTCGTTTCGCTGGCAGGGTTGCCATCACAATCATAATGAATCCAAATAATGCGGTAGGTAGCATCCATATCGCCTTTGTTAAATGGCGAATATTAAAGTAGTGACGCGCAATGATGCCGACAACAGCAACGGCAATTAATACCAGCCAGTTGTATTGATTTCCATAAGTGCTGGGGAAGTGATTACTGATCATTATGAACAGCACGGGGAGGGTTAAATAGTTATTGTGTCGTGAGCGCAATAATCCATTTGCACCATAACTGGCATCAGGGATACGATCTTCTGAAAGTGCTTTTACGAGTTCTTTTTGTGCAGGGATAATCACGAAGAAAACATTGGCAGCCATGATGGTGCCGATGGCTGCGCCGACGTGAATATAAGCGGCGCGTGCGCTTAAAAATTGTGTGAGTAAATACGCGAGTAAAGCGAGGTAGATAAAAATGATAATGCCTAGAAGTAGCGGTTTTGATTTTAGTGCCTTACAAAGAATATCGTAAACAAACCAACTAAATACACCTGAGCCAATACCAATTACTATTGCCATAGTCGGCGTTAAATCGTAAACCGATGGGTCGATCATCATCGCTTTAGCGTTGTAATAATACACAATGACGAGCAAGGTCATGCCGCTCAACCATGTCATATAGGCTTCCCATTTAAACCAGTGTAATACTTCGGGGAGTTTGTCAGGACCGTTGGTGAATTTTTTTAGATGATAAAAGCCACCACCATGAACAGCCCATAAATTGCCATGAATGCCTTTATCTTGTGGGGCTTTGGTGTTGAGATGATTTTCGAGCCAGTTGAAATAGAAAGATGCGCCTATCCATGCCACCCCCACGATAAAATGAATCCAGCGGACGAGGAGGTTTAGCCATTCTGCGATGTGTGCTTCCATTGCTTAACTTCCTCTGTAGGTGCTGTAACCAAAAGGTGAGAGTAACAGCGGGATATGGTAATGCTCGCCATCGCCAGTAATATCAAAAACTATATCTGCGTAGGGATAAAATGCCTCTACTTTTTGGTTTTGGAAATAAGCTTCGGTTACGAATAAGACTTTGTAACGTCCTGCTTTTAATATCACATCATCCGCTAATAAATTTGCTACGCGACCATCGTTATTAGTTGTTCCTCCACCTAATAGCTTCCATTCGTTGTTTATAAACTGTGACAAGGTTAGGTCGATACCTTGGGCGGGTTTGCCGACAGCGGTATCTAGTACGTGGGTTGTGATTTGACTCATTAGTCTTCCTTTTTGCTTTTTCGCTAGGGCTGGGCTTCTACCCCCTCCCTAGCCCTCCCCCTGCTAGGGAGAGGGGATTTCGATGTTAAGGTGTTTTTGTAGTACCTGATATACACCTTCACTATTTGTTAAGATTTCGTTATTCCAGAACCTAATTACTTTATAGCCTTTTGATTCTAAGAAAGCTGTTCTTTTGTTGTCATAGTCGATGGCTTCAGCGTGTTGTCCTCCATCCGCTTCTATAATAAGTTTCTTTTCAGTACATACAAAATCTACAATATACGGAGGAATTGGATGTTGCCTACGAAACTTCAAGCCTTCCATTCTCTTACCACGGAGTAGTTGCCAAAGCATAAACTCCGCATCCGTCTGATTCTTCCGCAAACTCCGAGCTTTCTCTTTCATTAATTAATGCACCAAGTTCCCTCTACCCAGCGGGGGGAGGGCTAGGGAGGGGGGAGAAATTCAAGAGTTTGTCTAATCGTAAATGCGTAATTTTACGCTGTTCTTCAGCCGCATTAACCAACTCTTGTTTACGAGAATTAGGCAAACGCTCCAACAACAATTCCAGCATCTCATCTGCACTTTTACCACTGGCGCAAACGATAAAAATAAAGCCAAACTTCTCTTTATAATCTTTATTGCCTTGTGATAAATATTGTAGAGTATTTTCGGTGGCGGTGTTTACGCCTGATTGCTCATGCCCTGCTAATTTTGCGGTATTGCGGTATTTTTCTCGTAGTGTCGATACATCACCAATTTCTGGGTGACCTTCAAAGGCTTGCAACAGATCTTTTTCTTCAGATTTTCCCCAAAATGCATCAGCATTATTGAGTACCGATTGATAATCAGCGTATGGGCGGCTATCTGCCATGCTCTCACACCAACTTTCGCTGGTATTACATTGCATAAAGGCTTCAAAAGCCTCTTTTTGTGTATTTTTATTGAGTTTAGAGAGGTTTTTTCTTTGCCACCCCCCCTGTTTTTTGCCGTTTTGTATTTTATTGATCATCTTTTAGTCAATACCTTGGCGACTTTGCTATGTTCTGCCATCAATTCAGCAAGATCAATATTGATAGTTTCACCATTTTTAACCTTCCATTCGCCTGCAACCATTACATAGTCCGCTTTATGTGCACCACACAGCAGTAAAGCGGCTAACGGATCACCTGCGCCAGAGAAACGGATATCATCCAGCTTAAAAAGTGCTAAATCAGCTTGTTTGCCAACCATAATCTCTCCAATATCATCACGCCCAAGACAGCGCGCAGAACCTTTAGTCACCCAGCGAAATGCATCAAAATGTGTCACGCCTGCTGAACCATAATGGAGACGTTGCAAGAGCATCGCTTGGCGAACTTCTTGAATTAAGTTTGAGCAATCACTGGATGCTGAACCATCAACGCCTAAACCAACAGGGCTACCTGCTTTTTCTAAATCTAAGGTTTTACATTGCCCCGAACCTAGCACCATATTCGAACTAGGACAGTGCGTTACGCCTACGCCTGCTTTGCCTAAACGGGTAATTTCTTCATCATTAAAATGAATGCCGTGTGCCAGCCAAAC
>CAZSXI010000003.1:0-3272 GCA_964611045.1 uncultured Cocleimonas sp.
GAAGAAGAGCAAGTATATTGGAGTAATAAAAAATGAAAGAACATTACGACTTTGCAAATATGAAAGGGAAAAAGAACCCTTATACCAAATACCTCAAGCAACCAGTAACAATGCGCCTTGATAGAGATTCTGTTGATTATTTCAAGTCACTAGCTGAGGAGACAGGTGTGCCATATCAGACGCTGATTAATCTTTATTTAAGAGATTGTGCTACTAATCATCGTAAATTAAAAATGCAGTGGGCTTCATAACTTTAAAGCATTCCATTTCAACTTAAAATCATATCCACCCCCCCTTTTTTTTGACGTTTTGTATTAAAAACAACGTACAAAACATCGAAAAAGGAGGGGGGTGGCAAATAGAATTTAGCTAGCTTTCACCAGCAGAAGTATAAATCTGCGTACAAGGCTGTACTTCATCCAAACATATAGCGCGATAAATCAGTTGTAGGCATTTATCGGCGTATTCGTCGATGGTTTCTGATGGGTTTTTATATTTCCAATGCTTTAGGTAGCGTTCTTGGATTAGGGATAACGCCATTGTGGCGACAAATTCGGCTTTATGACATGAATCCGTGCTTGGAGTCAGTTGACCAATGAGTGCCTCCAATTCTTTTACTTGGATTAGCTCTATTTTTAAGGAGCCTTCTTGATCTGCGGGTGGCAGGCTTTTGGTTTCAAAGAATAAAAAGTAAAACCATGGCTGTAATATGGTTGAGGCGTATAAATACCCGCGCACTAGAGTTTGCAACGCTAGCTTTGGGTCCTGTTGTTCACGAGATTCTTCCACAATTTCGGCGCAGACGACTGAAACTACATCTTTAACGATGACGGCAATCGCTTCTTTATTAGAGATACTGGAATACAACCCTCCCATACTTAACTCGGTTGCTTTTGAAAGATCACGTAGCGACATTGCTTGAAAGCCAAGTTGTGTACTGAGTTGAAACGTCGCATTAAATATTTTTTTTAGGTTCTTAATGGCAAACTTTTCTTTGCTTACCTTTATCTTGTCTTTATTTCTTTCAAAAATTAGCCCGTAAAGCGCATCGTCTTGATAAGAAAAATCATTATAAAAATCAGCATATAACGCATTGCTTGGCTGGAGTAATTGTCGAGCAGTAACAGACACTAATAAAACCTCGTTTAAATATATCTTGATTCTATAATACACCTGATCTAAAATAAAAGCGAACGCTCGCTCTATTTTTAAGTTTAAGACATTTGAGAACTAAACAGGTAAATAACAATGACTACATTCATCCTTCTTTTAGCAACATTTGTTGGCGCTATGACACTCGCTTTTCGCGGTAGCCCAATAAAAATTGCAAGTATCTTCTTAGCTGGAATGACGCTGATTTCATTCATCACTCCTGCTCACTGGCTTTTAGCATTGTTATTAATTGTCACTACACTGGCAACTTTAGTGTTCTCAATTCCTGAAGTGCGCATGAAGTTAGTATCTAAACCTGCGCTAAAAATAATCCGTAAAATTCTCCCCCCTATTTCAGAAACAGAGCAAGTCGCGATTGATGCGGGAACTGTTTGGTGGGACGGCGAAATTTTTAGTGGAAAGCCAAATTGGAGTAAGTTGCTATCTGCTCCTGTCCCTACGCTTACAGCAGAGGAGCAAGCATTTTTAGATGGTCCTGTAGAAGAGCTTTGCCAAATGTCAGATGCTTGGAGCATCAACCACGATTGGAACATCATCCCCGACCACATCATCAAGTTTGTTTGTGATAACGGTTTCTTAGGGATGATTATTGATAAAAAATATGGAGGGCTTGAGTTCTCTGCTGTTGCACAATCTCAAGTGCTTCTTAAACTCACTAACACAGGCGGTGGCATTACTTATTTGGTTGGCGTACCCAACTCACTTGGTCCTGGTGAATTATTAATAAAGTACGGTACAGAAGAGCAAAAAGATTATTACCTGCCTCGCTTAGCAAAAGGCAAAGAAATCCCTTGTTTTGCTTTAACAGGGCCAACAGCTGGCTCTGACGCAACTTCGATTCCCGATACAGGCGTGGTTTGCATGGGCGAGTGGGAAGGCGAAGAAGTTTTAGGCATTAAGCTTAATTTCTCAAAACGCTACATTACGCTTGCGCCGATTGCTTCTCTGATTGGTTTAGCGTTTCAATTACAAGACCCTGATGGGTTGATTGGAGATACAAAAGATTACGGCATCACCTGTGCGCTTATCCCGCGCACCACACCTAACTTAGAGATTGGTCGTCGTCATTTGCCCGTTGGTGATGCATTTTTAAACGGCCCTATAAAAGGCAAAGATTTATTCGTACCGCTTAATTCAATTATTGGCGGACAGGAAATGGCTGGCAAAGGCTGGATGATGCTGGTGAACTGCCTGTCTGTTGGTCGCGCTATCACATTGCCAACAACGGCTGTTGCCGCATCTAAACGAAGCGTTCTCGGTGCAAGTGCTTATGCCAATCTTCGTAAACAATTTGGCGTAACGCTAAGTAAATTTGAAGGCGTAGAAAAGCCATTGGCGCGTATTGCAGGTTTATCTTACATTATTGATTCTGCCAGAATTCAAACCACCCAATCCATTGTTGATGGTGAAAAACCCAGTGTTGCTTCAGCAATTTTAAAGTACCACTGTACGGAAATGGCGCGACAATGTTTGACCGACTCAATGGATATTCATGGCGGCAAAGCGGTCATGAAAGGCCATAAAAACTATGTTTCTGCAACCTATGAATCTATCCCAGTGGCAATCACCGTTGAAGGTGCAAATATACTTACGCGTAATTTAATGATCTTTGGGCAAGGTGCAATCCGCTCGCATCCCTTTGTGCTTAAAGAAATGGAATTAGCGGCTGCTGAAGATAATGCTGAAACATTAGAAGCCTTTGATGCAACCCTCACAGGGCATTTAGGCTTTGGCGTGAGTAACTTTGCGCGTTCATTCGTATTAGGTTTAGGCTTGCCTGTCGGTGATTCACCTACCGAAAGCAGTCATTGTAATCCATATTACCGACACATTAATCGCCTCAGTAGTGTGTTTGCGCTCACTGCAGATGTGTCGATGTTAACGCTAGGGGCAAAACTTAAATTTAAAGAGAATCTATCTGCGCGCTTGGGTGATTTATTAAGCACCCTATTCTTAGCTAGCATGGTGTTGAAAAATCATAAGGACAATAACTATGCGAGAGATGAATGGCCGATTGTGCAATGGTCGTTGGATCACCTTTTCCACGAATTTCAAATTGCCTTTGACGAATTAATGCTGAACTTCCCTAACCGCGCTAT
>CAZSXI010000003.1:3372-12499 GCA_964611045.1 uncultured Cocleimonas sp.
GGTAATTCATCCACTAATATTTTCAACAATTCTTCTGTAGAACTATTAATTTCATCGCTCTTCGTGTCTTCAATATGCCCAGCAATCATCAGCACAAACTCACCTTTTTGACGCACTTTTTGTGGCGTATCGTCTTCGCTTATCCACTGTTGCAAACCAGCCAAATCACCACGGTAGACCTGCTCAAACATTTTGGTAAGTTCACGCGCTAAAACAACTTTTCGTGTCGCGCCGTATATTTCAAACAGCGCATCAACCGTCACTGCAATTCGATGGCTAGATTCATAATAAACCTGTGTGCGTGGTTCTTTAAGATTCGCTTGCAGTGCTTTATTGCGCCCTACGTTTTTTGCAGGCAAAAAACCTTCAAAGGTAAAACGATCTGTCGGCAAGCCTGCAATCGATAACGCCGTAATAATGGCACTCACTCCTGGAATCGGCACGATATTGTAGCCTAACTCACCCAACTCACTCACAAGGTGATAACCAGGATCGCTAATTAACGGCGTGCCTGCATCGCTAACTAAAGCAATCTGCTCACCTGCATCTAACCAGCCTTTTACTGCTTCTACTTTGTGGCGCTCGTTATGATCGTGCAGTGCTTGTAAATCCCCTGAAATTCCAAAATGGGTAAGTAGCTTTCGTGTGTTACGCGTGTCTTCCGCGCAGATACGATCCGCCATTTTTAACGTTTCTAATGCACGTTGCGTTATATCGCCGAGATTACCGATAGGCGTGGATACGATATAAAGCGTACCTTGCTGATTACCAGTGCTTTTATCCTCGTTTTTATATAAGTTTGACTCTGTGTTTTTTGATGGCATTAGTGGTATATTCTAGGTTAATTGCTTAATTATTAAACAGGATGTTCGATGTGAAAAATAGAATGATTCGCTCTGCCTTAGCTCTGACAATTTTACTCTCAATTAGCGCGTGTTCTACAATTTCGGATATTGTACCTCTCCCTTCTATCACTTTACCAACTTTAGATGGGCACTCCTTACCCAAGGGTAAAGGTATTGAGCTTGCCAATACACTACTCGCGGCAGGCAAAAAGCGAGAAGCTGCCAGTGCGTACTTTGATGCATCACGAAACTATCGCTCGCCAGAGCGTGAACGCTTAATATTACAGGCTGCGGAGCTTGCTGCCATTATAAAAGACAGTAATCTCGCACAACGTTATTTATCACCACTTCGCTACCCTGCTTTGAATACTGAAAACCAAGCACGCTTTCGCTTTACACAGGGACAACTAGCCATCAACGATAAAAATTATCGCGAGGCTTTGCGTATTCTGCCGCAACGTACTAATGGATTATCCGATGGATTAGCCAAGAAAATTCTCAATACCAGAATGCGCGCAGCACAGTCTAGCCGAGACAGAATTTCACTGGTTCAAGAATTGGTTTTACAAGAACCCACCTTAAAAAATGATTATGAAGTAAAACTCAATCACGACCGTATTTGGAATCATATCCAACAAATCCCAAGACAATCACTAGATACTCATAGAAAACAAATCAACCATGCTGTTTTAAAAAGCTGGTTAGATTTAGGTTATATTGCTCGATTGGCAAAAAGCACCGGTGAAATCAGCCCTGCATCACGAGATAATTTAAAAAATTGGCAACAAAGAAACCAAGGACACCCCGGCAATAGCAAGGCTGCAGATATTCTAAAATCTACGCCTGCAGCAACTGTTACGCCTTATTTAGGGGGTGTTAAACCCGCCAAATCATCCGGCAAGCAGATAGCAGTCATCCTACCCTTAACAGGAAGACAGGCGGCTATCGGCAATACCCTTTTAAAAGGCATTCAAGAAGCACATAAACAATCAGGAAGTGCTGCTGAGTTGAAGGTATATAACTCCACCACTAGTTCGATTGAAGGTTTGTATAAAACAGCGGTAGACCGTGGCGCTGATTTCATTATCGGTCCTTTTGATAAGAGTAAAATTGCGAGCCTATCCCAACTTGAATTAAGTAAACCCGTACTTGGACTTAATTATATTGACAACACCAAAAATGCGGCGAAGCTCAAGCAATTTGGATTATTACCCGAAGATGAGGCAGTACAAATAGCACAATTCTCACTAAGCCAAGGCAAGAAACGTGTTGCTATACTCACACCAAATTCAGCATGGGGAAACCGCCTTCGTGACGCTATGCGAAGAGCCGTCATAGAACGTGGCGGCAAAGTTGTGATCATGAAAAGCTACTTAAATAGCTCACTGCATTATTTACCCGACGCACAAAATCTGGCTTTTCGCAGTGATGAGTTAGATGCAATTTTAATGGCGGCAGCGCCTAGCCAAGCACGTATTTTATACCCAGCTTTGCGACAAGAAATTAAAAACATGCCCATCTATGCGACCTCACACGTATTTAACGGCGTAACCAATCCAAACGAAGATGGCAAGCTTGACGGGCTAATATTCACTGAAACACCGTGGATATTAGAAATGGTACAAAAAAATATTAAACCCAAAAGCAGCTACCCACGCTTACACGCCATGGGGGCGGATGCCTTTATGATTGCCTCAGGTTTAAAGAACTTACAAGGCTTTGGTAGTTCTTTAAATGGCAAGTCTGGACGGATTCGTTTAAGTAAAGATGGCACATTGCATCGCACACTACGCTGGGCACAATTTAGAAATGGCCTGCCTGTTCCTCTTCGATAAAACATGGGCACATCAAGTAATGACAAGCAACTTGGCTTGTTTGCGAGCTTATCTAAAAAACTAACTAGCCGAAAAAAAAGTGGTGACGATGCTGAGCAACAAGCTTGCAAATATTTGCAAGCTCACGGTTTAAAGCTACTAGACAAGAACTTCTCAATTAAAGCGGGGGAAGTTGACCTGATTATGAGCGACGGTGAAATGCTGGTTTTTGTTGAAGTGCGTTATCGTAAAAATGCAGATTTTGGTGGCGCTGCTGCCAGCGTTACTTCTAAAAAGCAACAGCGAATTATCAAAGCAGCTCTGGCTTATCAGCAAAAACACGCACCCCAGTCGTCTATGCGTTTTGACGTGGTTGCCATAGAAGGCGATAATAGAGAACTTAACTGGATTAAAAGTGCTTTTAATGGATTTTAAAGATACTTTTTTGCCACGGAATCCACTGAAAACACGGAAGAAAAAACCTCCCCTTTAGAAAAAGAGAGACATTTTATTTTTCCGTGTCCTTCCGTGGATTCCGTGGCAAAAAAATACAACCAAACTGATAAATTATGAACAATAACCGCATAGACTTCTTTCGAGAAGCCGCTCCTTACATTCACCTTCACCGTGGAAAAACTTTTGTCATCGCCTTTGAGGGTGAGGTTATCGAGAGCGCGGAATTTTCTCAGCTGATTCATGATATTGCGATTTTATCGGCATTGGGTGCGAGAGTTGTATTGGTGCATGGTGCGCGCTCACAGGTTGATAAACACTTGGCATCACTCAATCATGATATTCAGGTTGTTGATGATTTGAGAGTTACTGATGATGTGACTTTGCAAGTTGCCAAAGAAACCATCGGTGCGTTACGGGTAGAGATTGAAAACCAACTCACTCACGCGCTCAGCACACCACCTGTGATCAACGAAAGCTTAGGTGTACTCTCGGGTAATTTTATTACCGCACAACCCATGGGCGTGCATAACGGAACAGATTATCAACACACGGGCACAGTGAGAAAGATTAATGCTAAGTTGATTAAGCAATTAATCGATGCTGGCAGTATCGTATTACTATCGTCACTTGGCTTTTCACCTTCTGGCGAGGCCTTCAATTTACGTTATGAAGATGTTGCCAGCGCTACAGCAAAAGAGCTAAAAGCAGATAAACTCATCTTTATTCACAACGATGATGCAACTCCAACAAGCGATATAGAGTTAAGAGAACTTGATGACTTCATTGTGAGTCACCCTTCTCAAACCCGTTTACTCAACCATATAAAAATAGCCCTACAAAACGGCGTACAGCGTGTGCACTTGCTTAGCACCCAAACAGCGGATGCGCTATTTTTAGAGCTATATACGCGCGATGGAATTGGCACAATGTTTAATGCCAGCTTGTACGAAGAAACGCGCCAAGCCAAGGTTGCTGATGTTAGCGGCATTATAGATTTAATCGCACCTCTTGAAGATAAAGGCGTATTAATCAAACGGTCACGTGAACAACTCGAACTTGAAATTAATCAGTTCAGCGTAATTGAACGTGATGGCAAAATAATTGGTTGTGCCGCTCTCTACCCTGTCGATGCAGACATTGGCGAACTTGCCTGCTTAGCGATTCACCCTGAATACACAGGTGGTGGTCGTGGTGACAACTTATTAAAGCAGATAAGCAAGGTTGCAAAAGAGAAACAGCTCAATCAATTATTGGTTCTTACCACACAATCTGTTGATTGGTTTAAAGAGCGTGGTTTTGCATTAGGCGATGTTAGCCAGCTACCTGAAAAGAAAAAAACTTTGTATAATTTTCAGCGTAACTCGAAGATACTGATAAAAAACATCACTACAATGCATTGTTAAAAAACAACAGAATTCATCATGTCAAATAACAGTATTAAAAAAGATTATAAAAACTACCCAAGGGATAAACACGCATCATTACGCACGGTGGCTATGCCTGCTGATGCAAACCCCTATGGTGATATTTTTGGCGGATGGATCATGTCACAAATGGATATCGCAGGTGCCAGTCACGCGACTTCAATCGCTAAAAGCCGCGTTGTCACTATTGCTGTGGAGGCAATGACTTTTCATCTTCCTGTATTCGTTGGAGATGTAGTTAGTTGTTATTGTGAAACAAAACGTATCGGTAGAACCTCAATTTCTGTGCACATTGAAACTTGGGTACTTCGCAATCGCTTAGCAGATGAAGCCATCAAAGTAACAGAAGCCGTTTATACTTTTGTTGCTGTAGATTCTAAACGTAAACCTTCGTGCATCGAAAAATGAGCATAGACAATATACTCAACACCCTTTCGATTAATAAGAATGTTTATACATCAGGACAGCCATCCCCCAGTCAGTTCATGGATATTGCCGATGCAGGCTTTACCAGCGTCATCAATCTAGCCATGCCAGACTCAACCAATGCATTGCCTGATGAAGGTGGTTTTGTGAGCGAAGCAGGTATGAATTATTTTCATATCCCTGTTCCGTTTGGGGCGCCTACTCGCGCGCACTTAAGCTTATTTTTAAAACTGATGAAGGCTCTGGAGAAAGATAAAATTTGGGTTCATTGCGCGCTAAACTGGCGTGTTTCGGCATTTATGTACCATTATCAGAAGAATGTGCTCAATTTATCTGAGTCTGAGCGAGTGCCAATGCTTGAAAGTTGGCAGCCGGATGAAGTTTGGCAAGAATTTTTACGTTAATATGCCAAAAAACGTGATTCTTAGCATATTTTAGTAGTCCACCCCCCCTGTTTTATGCCGATTTGTATTACAAATCGGCATAAAACAGGGGGGGTGGACTATAAACTGAGATTTTTACCGTGTTTTGATTAATAAAATACTAAAAAACACTGCCTTTCACGTCAAACAAGCGCGCATATTCCCTAGTCGCATATCTATCTGTCATTCCTGCCACATAATCGGCAATAATTCTCGCTTGCCCCGCTTCTCCACCTTCTAATAACGCATTTCTTGCTAATTGCAGGTGCTCAGGCGGCAGTAACCGAACATCATTCATAAAGGCATTGAACAAAGCCTCGATGACTTGATGTGCTTTGCGTGTCATGCGGTAAACTTTATGATGAAAATATAAATTTTCTCGTAAAAACTTCTTAAGCTCTTGGCTACGCTTAATCATTTCTGAGCTGAAACTTATTAGCTGTTTTTCGTGTTTTCTTACATCTTCAATATTTTGTGGGTCGGCTTCTTGCAGCCTAGTTTTACTGGTTTCTACAAGATCGACTACCTGCTCACCAATCATGCGTCTGATGGTTTCATGCACGCAACGGTTGCCTGTTAGCTCTGGGTATTTCCACATGACTTTATCATATTGCACGCTGAACAAATCAACCTTCCGCATTTGTTCGATAGTGATTAAACCTGAGCGTAAACCGTCATCAATATCATGATTATTGTAAGCAACTTGGTCGGCAATATTGGTGAGTTGAGCTTCTAGCGAGGCTTGTGTTTTATTGATAAAGCGTTCACCCACATCACCCAATTCTTTTGCATTTTTTAATGAGCAATGTTTGAGTACACCTTCTCTAGTTTCAAAGCATAGATTTAAGCCATCGAAATCGGCATAGTTCTTCTCTAATTTATCAACGATTCGCAGTGACTGTAAATTATGTTCAAAACCGCCGTAGTTTTTCATACAGGCATTGAGTGCATCTTGCCCTGCGTGCCCAAACGGTGTGTGACCGATATCATGCGCCAATGCAATCGCTTCAGTAAGGTCCTCATCTAGCTTTAATGTACGAGAAATCGCGCGTGCAATTTGAGCAACTTCAAGCGTATGTGTGAGGCGTGTACGGTAAAGATCGCCTTCATGATTGACGAATACTTGCGTTTTATATTCGAGGCGACGAAAACCTGTGGAGTGAATAATACGATCACGGTCACGTTGAAACTCTGTGCGATAAGTCGGTGACGGCTCTAAAAACTTTCGACCGATACTTTCTTCAGGATTTGCAGCGTATTTCGCTTTTAGTAAAGAATGCGCTTTTGCACCCATCTTAGACTTTCCTGCTCAATACTTTTTGAAGTAGATCAGGGTCAAAATCGCTACTAATAATACTTTCGCCCAAAGATTTCATAAGCACTAAATGCAGTACGCCATCTTGCACTTTTTTATCAATAGACATTAATTCGCTAAATTGTTCTGCTGATATTTCTTTAGGTGGCTCTACAGGCAAGTTGGCTTTCTTCAATAACGCCTTGATGCTATTCACATCAGCTCCATCAATCCAGCCATGCTCTTTGGATAACTCAGCTGCCATCACCATGCCTGCTGAAATAGCTTCACCATGCAACCAAACGCCATAGCCCATACCTGTTTCGATGGCATGACCAAAAGTGTGGCCAAGGTTCAATAATGCGCGCTGACCTTTTTCTTTTTCATCTGCCGCTACAATATCGGCTTTATGCTGACAAGAACGATGAATCGCGTAGGCGAGCGCTTCTGTATCACGCCTTAGAAGCGCATCCATATTTTCATCAAGCCAATCAATGAAATCAAGGTCGTTGATGTAACCGTATTTTATGATTTCTGCAATGCCAGCACTTAGCTGTCTATCATCCAATGTATTGAGCGTTTCTGTATCTATAATCACACATTGTGGCTGATGAAATGCACCCACCATATTTTTACCCAAAGGATGGTTAACACCGGTTTTGCCACCAACGGATGAGTCAACCATTGAAAGTAAGGTGGTAGGAATTTGGATAAAATTAATGCCTCGCTGGTAACTTGCTGCTGCATAGCCTGCAACATCACCCACCACGCCACCGCCTAATGCGAGTAGCGTGGTTTTTCGATCACAACGCGCTTCTAACATTTCGGTGTAGATCTGCCCTAATGTTTCGAAAGTTTTAAATTCTTCTCCATCTGGCAAGAGAATATCTGTGTTTGAATATTCAGGTGTTAGTTGATGTATTTTATCAATATAAAGAGGTGCTACCGTTGTATTTGAGACCGTTACCGTGGTTTTACCTCTGATGTAGGGTGTTAATAATTCCGCCTGATTTAAAAGCCCTGCTCCAATATAAATGGGGTAGCTTCTCGAACCTAAGTCTACGTGGAGTGTTTTCATTTGGGCGCATCCTGCTTTAGGGCATCTCTGGTTAAAGCTACTTCGACTCGCTTTACGAGTGTGCCGACTTTTTGTTTTCCGGTCATCACCACCGTGTCGGAAATCTCCAGATAATAAGGCTCACGATCATCCAACAATTTTTTAAGTGTGTCTAATGGGCTATCGGTTTGCATAAGAGGGCGTTTTTTATCATGACGAATTCGCGAGTAAAGCAACTCGGCAGATGTTCGAAGATAAACAACATGGCCACGCTTACTCATATTTTTTCGATTAGCTTCTCGGAGAACACTCCCACCACCTGTTGCCAATACAATATCATCTTGCTCACACAGCTCAGCAATTACTTGTTCTTCTCTATCCCGAAAGCCTTGCTCGCCTTCTATCTCAAAGATGGTTGCTATATCAACACCTGTACGCTCTTCAATCACACGGTCTGAATCATAAAATTCTTTATTTAGCACTCTGGCAAGGTTTCTGCCGATGGTTGATTTTCCTGCTCCCATCAAGCCGACTAATATAATATTTCTTTTCATGAAAGCTTTATGCCAGTTGCACTCAAAGTAATCAATAACTTATTCTTGCAGACGTAAAAAAGGGCTAGTAAATACTAGCCCTTTTTTCACTTTATCAAATTTATTATTGTAATATTTTTGGTGTTACAAATATTAACAACTCACGTTGGTTCTTTGTTTTACCTTTAACCTTAAATAAATTTCCAATGATCGGAACATCTCCAAGAACAGGAACCTTGGTAACACTATTACCATTAGTTTCTTCATGGATACCACCTAATACAACGGTTTGCCCATTATCAACTAACACTTGTGTTTCAACATGACGTGTACCAATGACTGGGACACCACCTGCTGTAGTAGTAAAAGTGCTATCAACTTCATCCTGTCTAACATCCAAGTCCATAATTACATGTTCATCAGGTGTAATTTGTGGAGTTACTTCAAGTTTCAATACTGCCTTCTTGAAAGCTATTGTAGTACCGCCACTCGCACTTTCTGTTTGATATGGAATATCAACACCCTTTTCTATAATTGCCTTTTTCTTATCAACTGTAACAACACGTGGTGTTGAAATCACCTCGCCTTTATTCTCTGCTTGAAGAGCTGATAGCTCCAAATCAAGTAAAAAATCTTTACTAAGAAGAGATAATGCCAACTTACCTGCGGCGCCTGCTACAGGTAGATTTGTATTTAAACGATCAGCAAGCGCAGGAACTCCAACCGAACCACCACCAACCAAATCATTAACCATTGAATTGGTTGCTCCAACACCACCTGAAGTTGCAAAACCACTACCAAATTTAGTAACGCCAAAACGCGCACCTAATTCTCTACTAAACTCATCTGTTGCAAA
>CAZSXI010000003.1:12599-19599 GCA_964611045.1 uncultured Cocleimonas sp.
TGCTCTTTAGCATCTAGCTCTACTGCAGGAGCAACCCAAATAACATTACCATTATTGCGCATTGCTAAGCCTTTAGATTCTAAGACAATATCTAAAGCCTGATCCCAAGGAACATCTTTTAATCGTAAAGTAATATTACCTTTAACACTATCGCTTACAACGATATTTTTATCGGTGAAATCTGCCAATAATTGCAAGACCGAACGAACTTCAATATCTTGGAAATTTAATGATAATTTCTTTCCCTTATATACTTTCTTTTTGTCAGTTAAAGGATTTTTGATGACTTTACGTTTTTTCTTATTCAAGTTAACAATAAAGTCATTGCCTTTACGCGTTGTATTAAACTCAAAAGCAGAGTTTGTTAGAATCTTTACTTGCACATCAGAACCGCTTTTAGATATATCTAAATAAGACACTGGTGTAGCAAAGTCCAACACATCAATACGCTTCTTTGCTTGAGGTGCTTTAACATTCTTCAATCTCAAAATAACCACATTACCTACTTTGCGTGTTTCTACAACTGTCGATGGATGAGGTAGCTTAATAATTGCACGACCACCACCATTTTGAGTTCTATGGAAATCTACAGCCCCCATCAAGTTTGCTGGTCTATAAACTTTACGCTGTTGTGTAGCTTTATAAGGTGTTTGAGCACGTGGACGAGCTACCGGACGTGCTACATAATTACTAGCAACAGCTTGATGCTTAATACTTTTTTGCTTTACAACAGGACCAGGTGCAAGATTTGAATCTCTTAATTCTGGTACTTTCGCCAACCGTTGCTGATTAGCAATTTGACGATCTCTCATTATTTTACGCACTCTAGCTTCTTGCTGTGCTTTTGCTTGCTGACGACGAGCTATCGCACCTTGTCTTTCCTTAGCCGTTTTTGCGGCATTAGCTGCTGCTATAGCTGTATTTTGCTGCTGAACAAGAGGTTTTTTTGCTACTTTTTGAGCTACTTGTTGCCTATCTTCAAATGTTAATACAACATCGTTGCCTTGAATGCTTGTTGTATATTTTGTGAGCTTATTCAAAGAAATCATTACACGCAGTTTTTTAGAAGCACCAGCTAATCGAACACCCTTAACAGTTTTAGCATTAAACTTCTTACTTCGCACCTTCATGCCGCTAACCGTATCAGAAAAATCCAATACAATATTTGCAGGTTGTTGCATCGTAAAAGACTTTGGCATGCTAACTTTACTATCAAAGTGTAATCGCAATGTAGATTTACCCGATGATTGCATCGCTGTATCTACAGCTTGCAAACGTGCCGTTGCATAGCTACTGCCCGTTGCCAGCAAAAGTGCTGGTAGGCTTAAACCAAGCAATGTGCGTGTGATAATTTTCATGTTAATAACCCACTTTTTTTATTTTTAGTTTTTTTATTTATCTGTTTTAATTGTTTAGACTATTAATCTATAGTTGATCCAACACTATCGATATTTCTCTTTCCTTATATCCGCCAAAACCATTTGATACTGTTTCTTTCATTTCCATCGTTCCATCATTGATCGATACGATTTTTCCGTAGTTTTTACCCATGTAATTTCCTGGCTTTACACTTTGCACAGCACCATCAGGAATCTTTATTAATGCCCAAAGTACATTGTCTTGATTAACAGTTCCAACCATTTTCAAGCTATCTAATGGAAAGCCCTCTAAAAACTCTGGAACTCTTGTTGTATCAATAGCAACACCATTCTCAATAATCTCTTTTGGACCTGTATTGGGAGATAACATCGCTATATCAAAAGGATCTTTTTCATGGGCAGGATAGTCAAAACGCAAATAAGGCTTAACCTCAGGTATAGGTTTAATTGGTCTTGGTGCTTTCTCTCTTTGAGAGATAAAGTATTCATCCAAATCACTTATACTGGTATTGCAACCTGTCAGCATCAAAAGACTTCCAAATAAGCAGGCATAAATAACGCCACGGGAAGAAAATTTCTTTTTAGTATTCATTTTATTTCTCTCCCTCTTCATCTTCTTCATTTAGGTATCTAAACGTTTTAATAGTTGCATTAAGTGACAACCGTGCAATTGCCGGCTTTCTTGCTTTACCCTCTGAACCTTTAACTTCTTTTTCAGGCTCAAGATGGATATCATTTATTGTTACAATTCGAGGCAATCCTGAAAGATCACTTACAAATCCAGCAAGCTGATTATAAGTTCCTTTGGCTTTTAACTCGATTGGCTTCTCAGCAAAAAACTCTTTATGAATTTCAGGCTTTGGCTTAAACAACTCAATTTCTAAACCATTGATTAAACCTTTTTCTGAAATATCTAGTATTAAACCCGGAATTTCAGTATCACTCGGTAATTGATCCTTTAATGCACCAAATGAAGCCTGCATTTCTGCTAACTGCTTTTTATAGGCTGGCAATTGATTTGCACGCGCTTGCTTTCTTTCATAAATTGTACGCTTATCTAACTCTATCGCCTGAACTGATTTCTGGGTTTCTAGTTGTTCAACAACTAGCAATTTATAGCCCGCTACCAGCGTTAGACCAAACACAATGACTACCGCACCAATTTTAATAGGCAGTGATACATTTGCAGGATCATTAAGCAGTTGATTTATTTCATTCATATCAATAGCCATTTTACTTATCCTCCTCTTCACTACCTGACTGCAATAGCTGTGTTACATTTAAGCTAAAGTAACGTAAGTTATTATTACCTTTTTCAGAATCTATCTGTATCGTATTTAGATCAGATGATTTCAACCAAGGAGAGGCATTAAGTCTATTCATATAACTTGAAACTCGAGCACTTGACTCTGCTTTTCCCTCTAGCTTGATTTTATTACCTTCTTGTTTTAGCTGAGTAAGGTATAAACCTTTAGGTAAAGAATTAACCATTTCATCAAATAAATGTACAATTCCTGGTCTTGTTGATTGGAGTCTTTCAATAACAGCAATACGATCAAGTAATGCTTTTCTATTAGCATCTAAGGTTTTGATCTCTGCAAGCGCCTTATCTAAGTGTTTTATCTCAGCTTCTATATGAGAGTTTCTTGATTCTTGATAAGCAATGCGCCCTTCCATATAGGTATAACCTGCTCCGACCACTACAGCTCCAACGGCAATAGCACCTACAATTGACATAACAAAACTTTGCTGGCTTTGTTTGCGAGCAGCTTCACGCCATGGTAATAAATTAATTCCCGACATTATGAAAACCCTCTTAATGCTAAACCAGCGGGTACAAGCATTGCTGGAATATCACTTGTAAATCGAGCAGGGTTAACTTTTGAATGCAACACAACGTTTGCAAATGGATTAGCTAAGGCAGTAGGAATTCCAATAACTTCTTGTATTTGCTCATCAATTCCAGGAATACTGGCACAACCACCAGACAATAGCACTTTGTCGACTTTATCTTTTTGTGTAGATGCATAATAGAATTGTAGGAAGCGTTGTACCTGCCTAACCATATTCTCTCGAAAAGGATCAAGGACTTCAGGAATGTAACCTTCAGGAAGGTTCCCATTCTTCTTTGCTAATCCAGCTTCCGCATATGAAAGACCATAGCGTTGTGATATTTCTTGTGTAAGTTGCTTCCCACCAAATACTTGCTCACGTGAAAATACAACTTTACCATTTTCAAAAACATTGATGCCTGTCATTGATGCACCGAAGTCAACAGCAGCAAGCACATCATGCTTTTCCATATCATCAATCATTGTTCTAAACAATAATTCAACCGCATGTGATTCTAAATCTACAACTTCAACTTCCAGACCTGCCATTTCAGCTGCTGCTAATCTCACCTCAACATTTTCAGTGCGCGTACCCGCAATCAGTACATCCATCATTTCAGAGGATGTTTCAGAGGGACCTAAAATCTCAAAATCAAAATTAACTTCATCCATTGGGTAAGGAATATATTGTTCTGCCTCTAGAGAAATTTGAGCTTCTAGCTCAGTTGCGGGTATGGATGCGGGTATTGTTATGATCTTATTGATAGCCATTGAAGATGGAATACCTAATGCACAACGCCTACTTTTTGTTCTGCTATTCTTAACAACTTGCTTGATAGCCTCGCCCACTTTTTCAGCTTCATTAATATCACGTTCACTGGTAACACCTTCAGGTAGAGAAGTTACTGCATAACTATCTACACGATAATCATTACCTTTACGAGAAAGCTCAATAAGTTTTACCGCAGATGAGCTAATGTCAATGCCGAGTAAATCGCCTTTTTTCTTTGAGAAGGAAAACACAGATTAGTCCTATTTATTGTTGTTATTATTAGAAGAGTTCCAAAAAAACGGATCTCTTTTAAGCTCTGCTAATAATAGTAACGTCCTTACTGATAATAGTCACTATCCACAGGACAGACGGTATTTGTTTCTCCAAAATATCCCAACGTTAAAGAATTTTGATAGCTTTCACTAGAAAATAGTCCACAAAGAATTCCATATTCTTTGTGAAAATTCAGTACAATCCCTGCTATGTCCATCCTCACAAAATTCGTTCGCTATCTCATTGCTCCCCTTATTCCTCTCGGTATTATCGGGATCACGATTGTGACTGCCACCTATTTTTACTACCAACCTCAGTTGCCTTCTGTTGCAGAATTAAAAAATGCACAACTACAATTGCCATTGCAGGTATACAGTAAAGAAAACAAGCTCATTGCCGAGTTTGGACAATTCCGTCGTCGCCCTGTTAACTACGAACAAACCCCACACAACTTACGCAATGCTTTTATTGCGATAGAAGACGCACGCTTCTATCAGCATAAAGGGGTAGACTTTCGTGGTATTACACGTGCTGTTGTCAACGCACTTAAAAGTGGCCGTGTGACGCAAGGTGCGAGTACCATTACCATGCAAGTTGCTCGAAACTTTTATTTCACCAATGAAAGAACACTGGATAGAAAACTACGTGAGGCCTTTCTTGCTTTAAAAATTGAAGGCGAGTTAAGCAAAGAAGAAATACTAGAACTGTATCTAAATAAAATATTTTTAGGAAAGCGCGCCTACGGTATTGGCTCTGCCGCAGAAATTTATTACGGAAAAAAAGTCGATGAGTTAACACTCGCTCAAAGTGCCATGATTGCAGGCTTACCTAAAGCACCTTCACGTTACAACCCTATTGTGAACCCTAAACGCGCCAAGATACGCAGAGATTATATTTTAAAGAGAATGTCGGACTTATCGTATATCTCTCCAGAAGATTACCAAGAGGCCATTAAAGAAGAGCTTTCAGCTAAAGTACATACTGTAGAAACCCAAACATACGCGCCTTATATGGCAGAAATGGCTCGAACAGATGCTATAAAACGTTTTGGTGAAGAAAATATTTATAAATTGGGATTGAAAATTTACACAACTCTGGATAGCAAAGCTCAAGATAATGCTATATCAACATTAAGAAATCATCTCATTAAATATACACTTCGTCACGGTTATCGTGGGGCCGAAGACCAAGTCGCACTGAATGAATTTAAGTCCGTTGACAAGCAGCAAGCTAAACTCAAAACTTATAAAATTTATGCCAATCTCTATCCTGCATTAGTTACAGCATCTGGGGAAAAAGAAGCCACACTACAAATATATCAACAGAAAAAACCTATTGCAATCACGCTCAAAGAAATGAAATGGGCAAGACCTTACATTGATGAAAACCGTCGAGGAAAAAAGCCTAAACGTGTTGACGATGTTATTAAAGCTGGCGATATTATTCGTATGCAAAAAGACAAAGAAGGTAACTGGAAGCTTTCTCAACTCCCAAAAGTAACAGGTGCCTTAGTTTCAATGAACCCTCAAAATGGTGCTATTGAAGCCATTGCTGGTGGCTTTGACTTTACCTACAGTAAATTCAATCGTGCATTGCAGGCAAAACGCCAACCTGGGTCAAGCTTCAAACCGTTCATCTATGCTGCTGCTCTAGCAAAAGGCTATTCACCTGCAACCACTGTGGATGATAAGCCTATTGAACTTATCAACAGCACCTGGAAACCCCAAAATTATGACCATAACTTTAGTGGACCCACACGTTTACGCACAGCATTGGCAAAATCAAAAAACCTTGTTTCTATTCGTCTTTTACAAGAAATTGGGCTTGGCTATGCTTTGGAATATGCAAAGCGTTTTGGCTTCCCAAAAAGAACATTACCCGCAGACTTAACACTTTCTTTGGGTACTGGGTCAGCCACACCCGTTGAAATGGCAACCGCCTATTCAAGCTTTGCAAATGGTGGCTATAAGGTTGAAAGCCACTACATCAGAAGAATTGTTGATAAAAAAGGAAATGTTATCTTCAATGCCGATCCTGTTACAGCACCTTCTTCGGCAAAAAAACACCCCAATCACCCCGCAAAACGCATTATGAAGCCTTATGTTCACTACCAGATCACGAGCATGCTACAAAGTGTTGCCCAAGCAGGCACTGGGGCAAGATCAAATAGGCTTGGTAGAAAAGATCTAGCAGGAAAAACAGGCACGACGGACGATCAAAAAGATGCATGGTTTTGTGGGTTTACTCCCAATAAAGTAACAACAGTTTGGGTTGGTTTCGATCAAATAAAGCCTTTAGGCAAGAAAGAAACTGCAGCAAGTATAGCGCTTCCTATCTGGATGGATTTTATGGAAACAGCATTAAAAGGGACTAAGCAAGGTCGCTGGAAAGCACCCAAAGGTCTAATCAATGTCACACTTGATGCAGCAACAGGCATGCCACCTGATGAGTATACAACTGAGACAATTACCGAAGCGTTAACTCCAGGACAAATACCCACAGAACAAGAGATTCAAGAATATATGCTAGCGCATCAAGAGGATTTCTTAGAAAGACAACAAGGAATAGTCCTCGAAAATGCAGATCCTGCAACACAAAGACGCTATGAAGAAAAGTTTCGCCGTGAACAAGCACAGCGTGAAGAGAATCATAGACGACGCGTACAGGCGACTCAAAGGGAAAATCAAAGACGGAGAAGTCTGGGAATACCACAACTCCCAATGCCAACGCTTACACCGCAACCG
>CAZSXI010000004.1:0-17044 GCA_964611045.1 uncultured Cocleimonas sp.
CAGTTCACCCGCGTCATGCTTATGCAGGTGAATTAGTGTTTGCCGCATTTTCTGGCAGTCATCAAGATGCAATTAATAAATGTTTGGCGATTGATGCGGTTAAACGCGCAGAAAACGGATCTGAATATCCGTGGCAAGTGGCTTATTTACCCATTGATCCGCGTGACATTGGCAGAACCTATCAAGAAGTAATTCGCATAAATAGTCAGTCGGGCAAGGGCGGTATCGCCTATGTGCTTGAGAAAGATTACGGTCTGATGTTACCGCGTTGGTTGCAAGTAGACTTTAGCCCTTATGTGCAAAAAGAGGCTGAGGATAGTGCTAGTGAAGTTTCATCAGGACTTATTCACGAGATTTTTCAGAAGACCTATCTGGATGTTGAGAGCCCCATCACAGTCGCTCGCTATCAAGCTACACGCGAAGAAGGGGCTGATCAACTCTCGGCAACACTCGTTACAGAAGGCCACAGCATAGAAATTGGTAGTGGCGGGCGCGGAATACTTGCAGCTTTCATGAATGCCATAAACAGTGAGCTTGGTAGTGACATAGTCTTGGTTGATTATAGCGAACACACCTTGGGAGACAACGAAAAGTCCGAGGCAATGGCTTATGTACAACTCAGCATAGATGGGAAGCGTGTTTGTGGTGCTGGACGCAGTGAAGATATTGTAGGCGCGTCATTACGAGCTGTTTTAAATGCAATTGCACGTGCTGGCGTGGTGTTTAAAGGTGAGAAACAGCCTAAATTAGTGATTATTTGATGTTTTTATAAGCCCCCCAATGTCATTGAAATAAGCCCTAAGTAATTGAAACATCTAAGCATACCGATATCCTTTTCTAAGCATAGACCGTCTGCAACGTACTTTTATACGCTCAAAGCTCCTTTCTGAGCGCATTAACCAAAACGTCCTTACCGATGAAATGGCTTTACTAAAGTTTACCTTGTAAGCAAGTTTTCGTTTCAATACACGTTTATTTATATAGCCTTGAGCATAGTAACAACTGATGGCTGTGAGGACATGATTCAACATACAAGCATGATAATCTTGCTGAATACTTAAAACAGATTCTCCTGAGAAATTCTCAACTTCAAACGACACTTCTGTGCTTTATACGCCGCTTCAATTTGCCAACGCATATGATAGAGGCCTGCAAAATCTTTACGTGGATAATGTGTATCATCCAATAAAGTTGTCATGAGCAAGTATGCCGATGCAGAAAACTTTTTGCGAGCTTTAACAAAGCCACTATCTGTAGCGTACTGCCGAGCAATCTTGCGTTGTTGTTTTATTTTGAAATAGTGGTTTAGTTCGGTTTGAAGAGAGCGGTTAGAAAAGCTGAGAATAAGCTCGATGAGGCTGGGTAGTGTATATTTGCACTCGCGCGCGAAATCTTTGGATGTTTTTCGATGTTCTGCTTTAAAGTCGCTGTTGTTATAAGTAATTATTATTGATGCATAGATGTTATTAAGTTTTCCTTGGATGCCCTTGGTTTTATGTTGCTTCGTGATGATTATTATACCATAATAATCAAGGCATTAGGGGTTATTTCAATGACATTGAGGGGGGGGCTTAAAGATAGATAAAACTCGTATCTATAAATACCATCATAACTTCTGCATAGTTGTTGGGCTTGCCAGTTACATAGAATTGCAGGCAGTCTAATGGTGAGCATCGCTGTTTGGCTTATTGTTACTTGGGTCTGGTAATTCAAGTTACGTTGATGTTGAAAGTGTCGTTGGTTTCTTTACAAAAATAGATTGTATATATTTTATTTATCAACATCATCAATACTTATAAAAAAATAAATCCAACTATTATTAAATTCTCTTGTCATAATCGTTATAAAAGCTTTGGAAATGTATCAATTTAGTACTGATACTAACAATATTTAGGAGGTGTTTTATGAGTAAACTTTTTTGGGTGATGGCTTTGTTTGTAGCAATGCCTTTTTTATCATTTGCAGATGACACTTCGGTTAAGAGCTTCAATGCAAAGACAACAAAAATTATTGGCGGGGTAAAGTCTGCATCGGGTGAATGGCCTTCGACAGTTGCATTGTTAAGTGTATCCATTATCAACGCGGTAGAGTCTGGAACAGCTACTTATTCAACAGGTGGGATTATTCCAATTTCAGAAGCAAATTATCAGGCTCAGAATTGTGGAGCCTCGCTAATCGCTTCAAATTGGGTTTTAACAGCTGCACATTGTGTGGTTGATAATACGGGTGTACAAATTAGCACATCTGCAATTACTACATTGGTAGGTACTTCGGACTTACGCAATGGAGGAGAGAGGATAGCTGTAAAAAGAATTATCGTTCACCCTAACTATAAGCATGCAACAACAGATTCTGATATTGCTTTAATAGAGCTCGTTTCTGGTGCGTCAGTAACTACTATTGGTTTTGCTGATGAAGATATTCCAACTGATGCTCTTGCAACAGTAGTTGGTTGGGGAGCACTTGATACATCGGTTTCAATATTCCCTTCAAACCTTTATGAGGTAGATGTCCCAATCGTCGATAGAACTACATGTGCTTCAGTGTTTAATTCACCAGGGTCAACCTTATTTACTAATAATATGCTTTGTGCGGGTTATGCAGCAGGTGGTAAAGACTCTTGTCAGTCTGATAGTGGCGGGCCATTAATGGCAATTTATGGTGGGGAATTAGTACAAGTTGGAATCACAAGTTGGGGTGTTGGTTGTGCGCAGCCAGGTTTATACGGTGTTTACACTCGTCTATTTGGCTTTCAAGAATGGGTAGATTCTCATGTCAATGGGTCGGGTGGTGGAGGTAGTTTCTTCTTTTTATTATTGCCTTTTTTATTACTTGTATCAGTTCGTCCCATCGTGAAGTTACAAGGTGAGAAACATGAAAATAGTTAATTTCATCGCACTGCTTTTTGTGCCAGTATTCGGTTTAACCGCTTGCGTGGGGACTGGTTACGACTCTAACTATGGTGCATATAGGCCCGTGTCAAAGGATATAGGAATGACTGAAAAGTGGTTTTTGACAGAATTGAATAATACACCTTATCAAGGTCCAAGAATTACGCTTGAAATATCGACAGAAAATCGAGTGAATGGCTTCTCTGGCTGCAATCGCTATTTTGCTTCTGTTGATGTGCTTAGAGGAGATCAACTTAAGTTTGGTTCTGTCGGTTCAACCAAAAAACTTTGTGCAGATTACAATAGTAATCAGTTAGAAAATAAATACTTGGGTGTTTTACGTGGTATTACACATTTTAATAAAAGTAGTAATCGATTAGTGCTTAACGGCGGTTATGGAAATCTTACTTTTTATAAAAAGAGTGTGCGATAGGAATATTTTATGAAGGGTAATTCTGACATATGGAGTAATACCAACAATAAGGATATGTTAAAATAGTATCCATAAATTGCTTTATAACGTAACTAATAATACTAAAAAGAAGAGAAAGAAAAATGTCAAAAGTAATAACAGAAGCAGTTGTTATCACATTGTTTGTTGTTGGATTTATGGTTCTTGCCTAAGCAATACTATTTTCAAAAACTTATTTGAAAATTAGATGAAGGTCTAAAACCATTTCCCCCATTATCAAAAGTCCCTTGTGATTCCATTACAAATAACAGTGCCAACATAACTGCAATTGCAGCGACAACGGCTAAAGCAATCTTCACAAAGCTATAGGGGCGTTCACCCTGAATTGTTCCGTTACGCCCATTAATCACATAACGATAAGTCTTTCCATGATATTTAAAAGCTGCCGACCAAACAGGCAGTAACACGTGTTTAAAACTGGTATCAGAATGTTGAGTATTCACCGCTGAAATACGTTGGTGATCACCACCAATATCATAACGGATTGACTGACGAATTTTGTGCTCCATTATATTTTCAGCTTGCAAGAAGCCTTGATCTACCGTCACTTGATATAACTCACTGCGAAATCCACTGATGTATTCTTCCGAATAGGGGACGAGATTGTCCAAATCCCAAGGCTGTAAATGATTGATGATGGTTCTAGGTAATGTCTTGGTAGCACCAATTAATACGTCATCAAAATGGAGGTTTACTCTACCAGAAACAGGTGTCCAGCGGATGCGAGCGACGGTGCGAACTCTAGTCACGCTACGCCCATTAACCACGGTACTGTAAACTTGTCGATCATAATAGGTGATGCCACGTTGACCACGATATTGATTGTAGGTTTGGCTATCGTAAGTCCAGTAAGGTAAAAATATACCGATGAGTTTATCGTTACGTTTACTGTGATCTTTTAAAGCGGAGGGCGCAAACCAACGTGAGCCAATCCATTTATTGTAGATTTCAATGGCTTGTTTTTTTTGAATCGTAAACGGTAGTAATGAGCGAGGCTTGATAAAGCGTGCGTGTTCTGTGCTTGCGATGATGGGCGTTTCACAATAGAGGCAATTACCAGCGTGTTCATTTTCTTTAAAGCTAAATTCTGCACCACAAGATGGGCATTGAATCGTGGTGATTTGTTGATTGTTTAAACCTTCGTTATCCGAGGCATGACGTAACCGTGATAACTCATGCACCGCTTGTTTAAAGTCATATTCTTTAATAGTTTCAACGGAAGTATCAACAGGATATTGATGCCCGCATGATCGACACAGTAAATTCTGTGAGGCTGGGGAATAGATTAAATCAGAGCCACAGTTTTCGCAGGGGAAATGTGCCTGTGAAATGAGGTGCGCATCTTCCATTTGTTTCACATCCGTTGCAGAGGCTACGGGTGTAAACTTTGTGTTTTTATCAAAAAGAGCCACTTAAGGGCACCTCTATTAATTGGGTATATCTTCTGGCAACGCCAAAAAGTCAGAATCTAGGCGTAACTTTGAAGCCATGTCTAGACCTGTCAAAAAGTTACAACAACGAGTTTAATGAGCTTACCGTTTGTTTTTAAACGGATAACTCAGTTATGCATAGCCTGACTTTTTGGCTAAGCCCCACAGGGCAAGGCTTGTAGTCTTGCAGAAGGTATACCCAATTAATAGAGATGCCCTTCAGTTTCGAGCTTATTTTACTGGCAAAGGTGGTGGTGTAATAGCTTCTTTATCTTCAAATAAGCCGTCTAATGCAGCAATCTTTTCAATCGACTCCCAAGCTGTCATACCATCAATCCACGCTAATGAACCGGGACTTATTTGTCGGCTACTGGCTAATTGCTGTAATTCAGAAAGGTTGTATGGCCCCATTGTTTTTCGGTCGATAGCTACGTGCCAATTTGTATCAGGTAATGGCGGTGGAACAGGGGGCGCACTAGCTTGGCTAGACTGTGGTAACTCATTTGCCATTTTATTAGCCATCGCAAAACCTATACCCATTTCGATGGCGCTTCCAGCTCCGCCACCTGTACCATTTTGCATGGATTCTGCCGCACCAAATTGGATATATTTGTTTAAGTCACCCAGTATTCCCATACTGGTACGTTTATCCAGAGCTTCTTCGACTGCAGGTGGCAATGAGATGTTTTCAACCAAAATCTTGGTGAGTTCTAAACCATAATCTTTAAATTCTGGTGCGATACGCTGGGTAAGTAAATCCCCAAGTTGCCCTTGGTTTCCTGCAAGGTCAAGCACAGGAATATCCGCACTGCCGAGAATGTCTGTGTAGCGAGTAACAATGAGGTTTCTTAGCTGACTACTGATTTCATCAATGGTGAAGTGACCATCTGTACCAACAATTTCACGAATAAATTTTGTAGGATCGTCAATACGAATATTATAGGTGCCAAAGGTACGCAAGCGAACCATATTGAATTCTTTATCACGCATCATAATTGGGTTCTTAGTTCCCCATTTAAGATCAACAAATTGCCTCGTATTAAAGAAGTAAACTTCTGCTTTAAAGGGGCTTTGAAAACCGTGATGCCAATGTTGTAGCGTGGATAATATGGGTAGGTTTTTGGTTTCAAGTTCATACAAACCAGGGCCTAAAACATCAGCAATTTCACCTTCACTGACAAAAACAGCGATTTGTGATTCACGCACGGTAAGTTTTGCGCCAAACTTTATTTCGTTACCATAACGCTGAAAACGATACACCATGGTGTCGACACTTGAATCTGTCCACTCGATAATATCGATGAATTCGCCAAATAATTTGTCCCATAGACTCATAGTGTTACTCCTTTATATTTTTAGTTTTTTCTATATTTATTCTTTAGCAGAAGATGTTGAAAAAGACCTACTGTATTTAGCTTTTTGATTACTTCAACGCTTTCGTCGCTTCATCTGCAATCTCATTAACAGGATTTTCAGAACGTGATTTAGCCGCAACCAAAGCAGCACGTAATTCACCTTCCATTTCTGTTAAATCTTTTGCAGCTTCTGCACGTTTAACTTTACCTTCTTCTGCAATCTTTAAACTATCGTTAATCGTTTCGATCAGTTGATTGTTGGCTTTGCGTACCGATTCAATATCAAAAATACCGCGTTCCATTTGGGTGCGAACTTCTGCATTGGCAGTGCGTAGATTGTCTGCATTGCCTTCTAGAAGTTCGTTGGTTAGATCAGTGGCTTTTTTAACCGTTTTTGCTGTGTCGCTCATGCGGAAAATTGTCACTGCTTGCGCAAGCTGATTTTTCCATAATGGTACGGTGTTGATAAGTGTTGAGTTCACTTTGTTAATCAGCATTTTGTCATTTTCTTGCACGAGACGAATACTTGGAAGGCTTTGCATTGCCACCTGACGGGTCAAACGTAAATCGTGTAAGCGACGCTCTAAATCATCGCGTGCACCACGCATATCACGAACGGCTTGTGCAGAAAGCATATTCTTAGTGTCTTCTTTAGCAATGCTTTCTAGTGCAGGAATTTGGTTGTCATCGATCATGCGAAGTTTTTCATCACCTGCTGAAATGTATAATTCTAGCTGGTGAAAATAATCCAAGTTGGCATCGTATAATTTATCGAGTGAAATAATATCAGTGAGCAGTTGTGTCTTTTGCTCTTCTAGTTTGTCGGTGATGCTATTGATCTGTTTGCGAACATCATCGTATTTACTCAGGAACACAGAAACAGGTTTAGCACGACCTAATAAGCGAGCGAAGAAACCTTGTTTTTGATTAGGGTTGAGTGCATCAATATCAAAGCCTCGAATGGTAGCAATCATATTGTTGAGTGGCGCGCCTGATGCGCCAAGGTCTTTATTGCGAACGCCTTCAAGCATATTTTCTGAAATCGTGCTCATTTCTTCTTGTGCTTTGCTACCAAAAAATAGAATGGTGCTTCTGTCTTCCACATCAATTTGTGCAATCAACTCTTCGATGTTTTTTTTGTCACCAGAATCTGCTTTTTCATAAGCAATGATTTCTTTGGATATTTTTTTGTAGTTACTAAGTTCAGTACCTGGAATAACTTCTATCTCTTCGATAGTGGCAGTTTTAGTTTCAGACATTGTGATATTCCTATATATTTTTAAGTTGAGTTTTAAGCACTTCAATCTTCACATCAAGATCAAACTGATCATTTTCTAATAGTTTTTTATGTTGTTCATCAAAGGTAATTTCAATCGAATTCAATACCTCTTCAAAGTTGGTATCCAGTACGTCTGTCGTTGCATCTCTGCCGTGTGTTTTAGCATAACTTTCTGTAACACGCGCCGTGCCGTCTAAATAAACTTTTAAGAATTTTCGGGCACGCGTTAAATCTTTTGGATCTTCTTCGATAAGCGTGAGAATACCACGTGCTTTTGAGATGATGCGTTTAAGGTGTTGATCAAACTCAATATTTTTTATATTTTTTCGCGCAGTTTCAATAGTTGCTATTTTTATTTCAGCCGCTTCAAGTGCTTCAAATACTTCATCAGCACTCACACCTAGTGAAATATTACCCGTTTTATCTTGGCGTGGATCCATGCCATAGGCAAGGTAAAATCCCATCATAGTCACGCCACCCATTAAAACACTAGCCAATAAACCATAATCAGATAGCAAGAAAGCCGTTAAACCTGTGGTAACAGAAAGTATAAGGGCAGCAACTGATTTAAAAGGTATACCAGGTGCTTTGGCAAGTTTCTTTTGTTTGAATTTACTCTCTAATTTAAAACCATGACGCGCAACAGTAGCGGCAACCATAAAACCTGCAAACAGCGCACCGGCGGTTATGCTAGAGAAAATATTCCCTTTAACCAAATGGATAACGGCTCCGATGAGTACGGGCAGAGGCATTAAAAATAACAGTGTTCCTTTAATGCCCGTTTTTACGGTGTTTAGTAAGGGGTTTTCAGGGTCGTAACGAGTGGCTTTAGTCATTGGTATCTATTCTATAAATGAAATAAAACTTGTAGTGAAACTAAACCGACCGTTGCCGAGAGTAGAATGAAACCAATAATTTTTTGCATTAAATAGGGCATGAAAGTCCAGTATTGATAATTATGATGTTTAGACTATAGTGTTTAGTTTGTTTATTTCAAGGTGCTTTTTAACCATTTTTCAAGCGCTTGCTGTTCTTTTTTAGTAAACAATAAGCCCAGCTTGGTGCGCCTCCACAATATATCTTCGGATGTCTGTGCCCATTCTGTATTGATGAGGTATTCTACCTCTGATTGATAGAGGCTATTAGAAAATGATTTTCCTAAATCTTTGTAAGATTTTGCATTTTTCAGGAAGTTTTTTGCTCGTGTACCGTAGAGTTTGATGTAGCGTCGTGCCTCGTCAGCCGTTAAAAAATCATAATCGATTTGTAAATTGCGACAAACAAGCTCAAATTCATCAATGGCAAAATCACCACCGGGTAGAGGTGCGGTCTTTGTCCATTTTCCTTTGTTTGTATCGTTACTCTTTTCTAACAAGCCTTCAACTCTTTCCATCATGGATTCTGCTAAACGACGGTAGGTTGTGATCTTTCCACCAAAGACGTTAATCATTGGCGCAACTTTTGGATTGGGTCGATCCACACGTAATACATAGTCTCTGGTTGCTTCTTGAGCCTTGGACGCGCCATCGTTATACAGTGAACGCACACCTGCAAAGGTGCCGACGATATCTTCAGGATTAATTTTGTCATTGAAGTATTCATTGGCAGAATTGCACAGGTATTCGATTTCAGTTTGGGTGATTTTAGTCTCGCTAGGGTCGCCATCGTATTCGTGGTCGGTCGTGCCGATGAGTGTGAAATTATCATGATAGGGAATAGCGAAAATAATACGATCATCTGCATTTTGGAAGATATAACAGCGATCATGCTGATAAATTCTTGGCACGATAATGTGGCTGCCTTGCACAAGACGGATATTCTTTTTATGCTCAGTGGCGTGCAGTGTTTCTAAAACCTTATCTGCCCAAGGTCCACTGGCATTGATGATGATTCTTGCATTGATCTTCTTTTGCTTCTTGGTGATTTGATCTTCAAGTGTGACCGACCAATGTCCTTCGGTGCGTTGCATATCCACGCACTTTGTTTGGGTGTTAATGCTCGCACCACGCTCAAAAGCATCTAAAGCATTGAGTGTAACAAGGCGGGCATCATCCACCGCGCAGTCTGAATATTCAAAACCTTTTTTAAAGTCTTGGCTCAGCACTTTGCCGGCTTCATCGGTTGATAAATCAATGGTTTTAGTCGCTGGGAGTTTTTTACGACCACCAATATAGTCATACATAAATAAGCCTAGACGCAAAAGCCAAGCAGGGCGCAGACCTTTGTGATGTGGCAATATAAATCGCATGGGATGGATAATGTGGGGCGCAATATTCCACAAAATCTCGCGTTCGGTTAATGCCTCGCGTACCAAACGAAATTCGTAATGCTCTAAATAACGTAAGCCACCGTGGATGAGCTTTGTCGATTGGGATGAAGTACCGCTGGCAAGATCATTTGCCTCACATAGATAAACTGAATAGCCTCTGCCCGCCGCATCTCGTGCAATACCCGCACCGTTGATACCACCACCGATGATAAAAACATCGAAGTCATTAGAATGTGGTACTACTTTGGGTTGGGGCATTTATTTCTCCAATAGAATATCAATAAGTGTAGTCAAAATTTACGAATAGATCATACAAATCATCGAAATAAAAGATGGGGGACATGAAAAATTTTGAATCTGGGTCAAATGAGATTATAGACTTTAGGGAAATAGTCATTTTTTACAATCCACCTCCCCTGTTTTTTGACGTTTTGTACTTTCAAAAGCATCTCTTCTCCTCTTTATGGGAGGTTCTATTCTCGAGATCAGTTACAAATCGGCAAAAAAGAGGGGGGGTGGATAATATAAAAGATTAATAAGTCATCGTTACTTTTTATTAGATTATATATTTACGGAAAATTATTTAAGAAATGGTTGAAATTAGTCAGTCTCGAATTATTCATACAAAAGTGTGAAAAAGAGGGGGGGTGGCACTATAATTAGTGAATAATTCTTACTTTTCAGATGAAAATATAATTAAAAATGATGCAAATAAAACAAGATGACTTAATTACGAGTATTAGAGATGCTTTGCAGTACATTTCTTATTATCACGGTGAAGACTTTATTCGTGCGATGACCGATGCGTGGGAGCGTGAAGAATCCCCTGCGGCTAAAGATGCGATCACTCAGATTTTAGTGAATTCTCGAATGGCTGCTGAAGGGCATCGTCCATTATGCCAAGACACCGGTATTGTGGTGGTCTTCTTAAAAATCGGTATGGATGTACAATGGGCCGATGCGACGATGTCAGTCGAAGATATGGTCAACGAAGGTGTGCGCCGTGCTTATCAGAACCCTGATAATGTATTACGTGCTTCCATTATGGATGATCCTTTAGGCGCGCGTATCAATACCAAAGATAACACGCCAGCCGTTATACATACCCAAATAGTGCAGGGCGATCGTGTTGAAGTACAGCTCGCCGCAAAAGGCGGTGGTTCAGAGAATAAAGCCAAAATGGTGATGCTAAACCCCAGTGATTCATTGGTTGATTGGGTGGTGAAAACTGTGCCAACGATGGGTGCGGGCTGGTGCCCGCCAGGCGTTTTGGGGATTGGTGTCGGTGGCACCGCAGATAAAGCGGCAGTGTTGGCAAAACAGTCACTAATGGAACAAATTGATATTCAAGAACTGCGGGCACGTGGTGCACAAAACCGTGTTGAAGAGTTGCGTTTGGAGATTATGGACAAGGTTAATAATCTCGGTATCGGCGCACAAGGTTTGGGTGGTTTAACCACCGTGTTAGATGTAAAAATTTTGGATTACCCAACCCATGCCGCATCCTTGCCTGTGTGTATGATTCCTAACTGTGCGGCAACGCGCCATGCTCATTTTACGCTAGATGGTTCGGGCGCGGCGATGCTTACTCCGCCTGATTTAAGTATCTGGCCTGATATTAGTTATGAGGCAGGAGAGCAAGCCAGAAAAGTTAATTTAGACACGTTATCACCCAAAGATATTCAGGACTGGAAGCCCGGCGAGGTTTTATTGCTCTCAGGAAAAATGCTAACAGGGCGTGATGCGGCGCATAAACGCATGATAGGTCTGTTGGATGCGGGAGAAGAGTTGCCCGTTAGCTTAAAAGGTAAGTTTATTTACTACGTTGGTCCTGTTGATCCTGTGGGTGATGAAGTGGTGGGTCCAGCAGGCCCTACAACTGCTACACGCATGGATAAGTTTACCGAACAAATTTTATCGCAGACAGGCTTGCTGGGCATGATTGGTAAAGCCGAACGAGGCCCTGTCGCAATCGAGGCGATTAAAAAGCATAAAAGCGCTTATTTGATGGCTGTGGGTGGTGCAGCGTATTTAGTGTCTAAAGCCATTGTAGGCGCAAAGGTTTTAGCCTTTGAAGAAATGGGTATGGAAGCTATTTATGAGTTTGAAGTTAAGGATATGCCCGTGACAGTGGCGGTGGATTCACAAGGTGTTTCCGTACATAAAACGGGACCTGAGAAATGGCAGAAAATAATCTTTAATAATAATAACAGCAACAATCAAAACTAAACGCAGGAAAATGCTTGTGTGCCAAAAGTATAAATTTGAATACATTGAGACCTTTGCACGAATCAGATGATGAGTAAAAATGACTAAAAATTCACTGCTTTTCGTTGGAAAACTTGCTAATAACCCGTTATTAGCTTCATTTCCCGTCTCAATCAGTAAAATTTTAGCCCATTTTTCTTTCGCCACTGACTCGTGCAAAGGTCTCACATTATTACTTATCATTCTCAGGAGTAATTAATGAATGAATATCTGTTTCTAATTCCCATCGCAATTGCACTAGTCATCGGTGTTATTAGCCCTGGACCAAGTTTTATCTACGTTGCTCAAACGGCTATGGATAATTCACGTGCCCATGGGATTGCGACATCACTAGGCATGGGAACGGGTGCAGTTATTTTTACGTTACTTGCAATATCCGGTCTGTTTTTTGTGCTTGAAACAGTGCCTTGGTTATACCTTGGGTTAAAGTTTATCGGTGGCTTATACCTTTGTTATCTTGGCTATAAAATTTGGCAAAACTCTAATGTGAAAATATCAACAACGAGTCCAGATATTGCGAATAAAGATGAAACACGCAGTCTATTCAAATCCTATACGCTGGGCTTACTCATCCAACTAAGCAATCCTAAAACAGCGATTGTGATTGGTGGGATATTTATGGCATTTTTGCCTTCAGAGGTACCTGCGTATTCTTATGTGATATTGGCAGTGATGACCTTTGTAATTGATGCGGGTTGGTACTGCACAGTGTCGTTAGCATTAACGACTAGCCGAGCGCAAAAGGTTTATATTCGGTTTAAAAAAGCCATTAGTCGATTAGCCAGTGGCTTGTTGGCGGCGATGGGTGTTAAGTTGATTTTTAATCAGTAAGCTTTTACGTTTAAAAAAACTTCCCAGCCTAAGCTGGGACTCCTGACAGGAGCCCTCGCTTAGGCGAGGAATACAGACTACCGAACTTAAAAATTAAGCGATCTCTCGCTCTCAAAGAATTGTTCTTCTCCTGTAACAGGATCAATAAAAGCAATAGACTTTGCCAGCAGTTGTAAAGGACTAGAATAATCCTCACCCTTACAAGGTAGAAGCTCAGGATAAAAAGGGTCATTTAAAATAGGGATACCCAACGACATCATGTGCACACGCAGCTGATGTTGTTTGCCAGTAACCGGCTTGAGTGTGTATTTAGCTAAATCACCTTCTATCGTTTCAATTGATAAGGTTGTTTCTGAATTTAGCGGTTTCTCTTCGGTTACTTCTTCCTCTTTCATAATAAAAAAAGGATCACTTTTTACAATACGGCTTTTGTGTGTGAATGGGAGTTTTAAGGTATCTGAAACTGCCGCGATTGCCTCGTAGGTTTTATCGACTTCACGCTTTTGAAATAAGCTTTGATATGCACCGCGCACTTCGGGGTTGCAGGTAAACATCACAATGCCTGCGGTCTCACGGTCTAAACGGTGTATAGGGCTTATATCTTCATTTTGATAACGATGTTTGAGGCGCGCAAGCAGGCTTTCTTTTACATAACGACCTGTGGGTGTAACGGGAATAAAATGCGGCTTATCAACCACGATAATATTCTCATTTTTAAAAAGTATTTTCTCTTTAAAAGGAATCTCAGGTTCATCGGGAATTTCACGATAATAAAATAAAAACAGCTCTGCTCGATAGGGCGTATTTTTATCAAACGCCTTGCCTGTTTCATCAACAATATCACCACGTGTCATACGCTCTTTAATAATTTTGCGGTTGATATAGGGGAAACGACCTTCTAAAAAATCTAAAACGGTTACCCATTCGTCATTCTCATCTTTTGGCAGCCAAACACGGCTAGCCGACACGCCGTCACGCATAGGCAAGGGCGATTTGAGTTTTTGTTTTTTAGGTTGAGAGCTTTTCACGCAGCGCATTTAACCACTCCACCACGCGTTTATCCACCCAGTATTCAACATTGAAAGGATGCGACCCTCCAATGAATCCAACGTGCCCACCCGCATCAGAAAGTTCTAACTCAATAGTAGGGGATAGTTCGTCTTCACTGGGTATGGTGCGTTCCCACATAAAAGGGTCATCTTTTGAGTGTAATATTAACGTAGGCTTAGCGATATGTTTTAAAAACTGCCGACTACTGCTTTTCTCATAATACTCATCTGCGCTTTTAAAACCATGCAGAGGTGCTGTTACTTGATCATCAAAACTGTAAAAAGTATCGAGCTTGCAGACATCAATATCATCGCCCAATGGTGAAGCTTTCTCTTCAAACTTTTCCTGGTATTTCTTTTGGCAGGTTGCGAGTAAGTGTTTTTGATAAACGCGTGAAAAACTCTTTTCTAAACGATCACCTGCATCTTCAAGTTGGAAGGGTACAGAAACGGCGATGCCCGCTTTTACAGGAACATTCTCACCATGCTCTCCCAACCATTTGAGTACAACATTACCACCGAGAGAAAATCCAATAACAGCAAAAACTTCTTGTTTGTGCGCATTTTGAATATATTCAACCACACTGCCTAAATCATGTGTGTCGCCGCTGTGGTAGCCACGTGGTAAGCGATTCAACTCATCGCTACATCCTCGAAAATGCACAAAGCAAACGCCGTAATCAGCATCGTCTAATTGCTTAATCAGTGGTTTTACATAAGGGGAAGATAGCGAACCTTCAAGCCCATGGAGAATAATAACAATGGGCTTATCTTTAAGTTCGGTAGTGACAATATCAAGGAAATCACCATCAGCGAGTTCAAGGCGTTCACTGCTTAATTCTACATCTGGAATAGATCTAAAAAACGTGGACCATAACGTTTGTAAATGTGGGTTAGATAATCCCCAAGCGGGTTTGAACGAACTTTTTATAATAGGCATATTGTGTATGATTTACCAAATATCGAGAGGTTCATTTTGATCACATTTAAGGCATTCTAAATGATAACCTAATTTTTCATTACGGCCCGCGGGGGTAGCTGCCCAAGGTCGATTAATAAAGGGCGGTTGATGACGAACGTGCTGCCCGTGATGACATTCGAGTTCTGCGACCCAGTCATCGAACTCATCTTGATGAAAACCTGTAATTTTGCTTTGCATAGTAGTGAGAATAGCAGAGGAGAATGTTCTTTTGAGGTAGAAATAGTGTTTTTTATTGTCCACCCCCCTTATTTTTTCCTGTTTTGTACGTGAAAATACACTTTTTCTTGTACAAAACAGGCAAAAAGAGGGGGGGTGGATAATACTAATATGCTAATCTCACATTTTTTACCGATTCAGACCAAAACTATGTCAGTTAGAACACGCTTTGCCCCTAGCCCTACAGGTTATCTTCATATTGGAGGCGCTCGTACCGCGCTTTATTCTTGGTTGCATGCGCGTAAGCAGGGCGGACAGTTTATTTTGCGCATTGAAGACACCGATCGAGAGCGTTCCACTCAGGCATCGGTTGATGCAATCCTCGAAGGTATGGATTGGTTGGGTTTAGATTATGATGAAGGTCCAATTTTCCAAACAGACCGTTTTGATCGTTATGCAGAAGTCATTCAACAACTCATTGATCAGGGTGATGCTTATCATTGCTACTGTACGCGTGACGAGCTGGATGAAATGCGTGAGACGCAACGTGCGAATAAAGAAAAACCACGATATAACGGAAAGTGTCGTCATAGAAAGGATAAGCCAGAGGGTATGGAGTCGGTTATCCGATTTAAAAACCCACCGGAAGGCGATGTCGTTATTGATGACATGATCAAAGGCGAGATTATTATCAATAATCGAGAGCTTGATGATTTAATTATCGCACGCTCAGAGGGTACGCCAACGTACAACCTAACCGTAGTTGTTGACGATTTAGACATGGAAATAAGCCATGTGATTCGTGGCGATGACCATATCAATAACACGCCTCGACAGATCAATATGATTCGCGCGTTAGGCAAAGACATTCCGCAATTTGCGCATGCCCCTATGATTTTGGGTGATGATGGAAAACGCTTATCAAAACGTCATGGCGCGGTGGGTGTGATGCAATACCGCGATGATGGTTATATTCCACAAGCGGTACTTAACTATTTGTTGCGTTTAGGTTGGTCGCACGAAGACCAAGAAATATTCACCCGAGAAGAGATGATCGAGCTATTTAAGATCGAGAATGTCAACGGTGCAGCATCAACCTTTAACACGCAAAAACTGATTTGGGTGAACGAGCAATACATTAAAAGCTTGCCAGCCGATGAGATTGCAGAGCACCTGCAATGGCATTTGGATGACCAAGGTTTAGTCATTATCGAAGGGAATGATTTCCCTAGCTTGAATGAAGTGATCGAGGCACACCGTGATCGCGCAAAAACACTTAAAGAATTAGCCGCAGGAATACGTTATTACTTCCAAGACTTTAGTGAGTACGACGAGAAAGCAGCGAAGAAACATTTTAAAACGGCAACACCTGCCATCTTACAAAACTTGTTGGATAAGTTTAGCCAGATTGAAGCATGGAGCCCTGCCAATATTGAAGCTGAAATTAAAAACACCTGTGAAGAGCTTGAATTAGGTATGGGTAAGGTTGGGCCAGCCCTACGTGTTGCAGTGACGGGCACGGCGATGTCACCCTCTTTAGACGTTACTTTGGGTTTAGTGGGTAAGAAACGGTGTTTGGAACGACTAGCTAAGGCCGTTGAATTTGCTACTGCGAAGTATGCGTAATAAAAATAGTTAAGAACAAAAGGGGTTTGAATTTACAAAGTGGATACAGGCATTAAGGCAAAAGTACTGAAACTATCATCATTTCAGTATACTTCTCTTTTACCTTTACCTTTACGAGCTTAGGTCTGCCTATGTCTTCTTTTTCTAATGTTTTTAGTATCGCACGCATTCCCCGTATACTTTTTGGGTCGGGAGTTATCAAACAGTTACCTGATATTGTTGCTTAGCATGGCAAGCAGTGCCGTGTTTTGCTTTTCACGGGAGCAAACTCATTCGATAAGGCAAGTTGGTCGGGTGATATTCTTAAAGAACTAACTCAACAAGGTTTAACGGTTATTCATGCGCGTGCAAGAGGCGGGGGAGTCGTCTCCTGACAGCGTTGATGATTTTGTTTTAGAATATAAAAATGAAAATATAGGTGTGGTTGTCGCAATCG
>CAZSXI010000004.1:17144-18514 GCA_964611045.1 uncultured Cocleimonas sp.
ATTCTTATCAAGCCTTGATTGACTTATTAGAAGATTGGACGGAGCAATTAAACTTGCCACGTTTGAAAAGTTTTGGTCTGCAAGACAGTGATCTTGCTAAAATAGTCGAACACTCACGTGGTAGCTCGATGAAGACGAATCCGATAGTATTGACTGATAGCGAGATTCGATTGATTTTAGAAAACAGAATGTAAAAAATAAACGTAGCAAATTGTAAAGCCAAAGGATAACTATGATCAAAGTAATCAAAACACCTTACCTGATTAAGACTAATTCGAATTTTAAAGTTAAAAGTTCTGGCACGGTTTCAGAAGGCGGTGAAAATAAATCAGACCTGAAAAAAGAACTAAAAAGCCTGCGTAAGGAAATAGGAGAGTTACAACATCGCTTATTTGCCGAAGATAAAAACTCTCTGCTATTAGTATTTCAAGCGATGGATGCGGCCGGTAAAGACAGCACCATTCGCGCTGTTTTGAGCGGTGTGAATCCTGCGGGTTGTCATGTCTCATCTTTTAAGAAACCATCGGCTGAAGAGCTAGACCATGACTTTTTGTGGCGTAGCGCAATCCGTTTGCCCGAACGCGGACGTATCGGTGTGTTTAACCGTAGCTATTATGAAGAGACTTTGGTGGTGCGCGTTCATCCTAATTATTTGCAATATCAACGCTTGGCTGATTTACCTGATGATCTCAGTGAGAAGAGTTTGCAAACATTTTGGGATGAGCGTTTTGAATCAATAAATGATCATGAGAAACACCTCGCACGTAATGGAACAGTGATACTCAAGTTTTGGCTGAATGTTTCAAAGGATGAGCAAAAGAATCGTTTTCTATCCCGTTTAAATGAGCCAGAAAAATATTGGAAGTTCGATTCTGGCGACCTAAAAGAACGCGCGTTATGGGATGATTATATGCACGCTTATGAGCAAGTGCTAAATGCAACGTCACAACCTCATGCGCCTTGGTATGCGATTCCTGCGGATAATAAGTTATTTATGCGTGTTGAAGTAGCAAGAACGATAGTGGCAACATTAAAGTCAATGAATCCACAATTCCCTGATGTTGATAAAGAAGAATTGGCGAAATTTGATGAAATGCGTGAGCAGTTAAACAATGAGTAAAATTCTGAATATCACTAACGGTGATTCTGCTGTAGATATTATGAAACAAGCAGGAATAGCAGGTGAGTTTTACCGTGGCGAGATGTGCTACACGATGGATCTGTGATTTCAGGTTTTTCTTTGGAGGACTCTCTGAACTGCGATCACAATTTATAATGAATCGTGGTTGGGGTGAGGCGAAAATTATTAAACAAGGATTTATTGATAGGGATAACAAGCTTAAGTCTTATCAAGGTTATGACAAGATTAT
>CAZSXI010000005.1:0-5559 GCA_964611045.1 uncultured Cocleimonas sp.
ATGGGCAGTGTGAATATTACAATCGATACAAATGTTCTTATTGGGGCTTTGAAATCTAATAACGGCGCAAGCTACAAACTTTTGATGCTTCTTACTGAGGACCTGTTTGTAACAAATGTATCTGTTCCGCTATTTATTGAGTATGAGTCAGTTGCGAAAAGAGCAGGTTTAGTTGCTAACTTAACAGAAAAAAATATTGAGACAATTCTTGATTACTTTTTAAGTAAATCAAAGATTCACGAAATATTCTATCTCTGGAGACCTTTATTAAAAGATCAAAAAGATGATTTGGTTCTAGAAGTAGCAGTGAAATCACAAAGTAAATATATAATCACATTTAACAAAAAAGGCTTTAAAGGTTCTAAAAAATTTGGGATTGAGGTTTTAACTCCTTATGAGTTTCTAAAGGTTAGAGGTTTATTATCATGATGAAGTGAAGCAACTTGCAAAGAAAGAAGGTATTTCTATAAATCAATTTATTGCATCTGCTGTTGCAGAAAAAATGTCGGCATTGATGACAGAAAATTATTTAGTAGAACGTTCAAAGAAAGGAAATAAAAAAGCATTTCTACAAGTAATGTCTAAAGTTCCAAATGTTGAACCAGAAGCAAACGACAAATTAAATTAAAAAGGCCTAACGCCTCGTTAGCTGTCTGCGACGTAAAAGCGTATCACTATGAATTAATTAAATGTAAGGATTTTTGGGTGGCTCTAGTATTGGGATGGGGCTAAAAAAATAATTAAATCAAAGAAGCTAACTGTTTTTTTTTAGCTTGGTAAAAAACGAATAAATAGCTTTTTCTTAACTTCAAATAGACTCGCTGATGCTCGTAAAATAGGTGATGAATCTAATTTTCTCCTTTGCAGTGATGAGTTGCTTCGGTTTACTTTCCCAGCTGTAGTAGCTACTACGATGAATTTGAAAGACGTTACAAAACAGCAAAAAACAGGGGGGTGGCAAACGAAAAACCCTTTAAAAAGCATGTTTTAATACTGCTGAGCCACAATAAGAAACAACGGCAGTGTAATTGCCGCTAAGGTCGTCTGAAAGGTAATAATTTGCGCCATCGTTTCTGAATCTCCACCCATTTGCCTTGCTAAAATGTATGAAGATACGGCTGTTGGCATCGCGCAGAATATAATCGCTATTTTTGCAATATCGGCTTCTACATTTAGCAACAAACATAACATCCAGCAGAGAAACGGTGTCAAAACGAGCCGTGTAATGCTTGATAATGATAGTGCTAACTTTTGTTGCAGTATTGATTTAAACGTTAAGCCTGCTCCAACAGCAAGCAAGGCAAAGGGTAGTGCGCTTCTGCCCAAAAATTCTGCCGTACCTATAATTGATTGCGGCAAACTTACCCCTAGTACGTTAAAGATCAAACCAATAAGAGAAGCAACAATCAGTGGGTTTTTAAATACACCCGATCTAAATGAAACGGGGGGTTTATCGGTTGACTGGTCAATGATTTTTCCATATTTTAAAAGTATAAAAATAGACATGAAATTGACCGCAGGAATCATAATCAACATCACTACCGCCATAATCGCCAAGCCATTTTCTGGCACTAGCCATGATGCAATAACCAATGATACTGCGGTGTTATTTCTAACCGCGCCTTGAAACATCGAGGTAAAAGTTGCACCGCTTAAATTGGGTGATAAAAATCCAAACCATTGAAACAAGCCCGAAATAATCGTTGGAATTAAAATAATGGCAGCAATATTACCCAGCAAGCTGAGATCAACTGGGGCTTTGAGCAATGCTACAAATATCAAGGTGGGGAAGAGCACGTAGTACGTCATGCGTTCAATAGCAGGCCAGAATTCTACACTTGGGAATTTATATTTTTTTAACATAAAACCTAGAACAATCAACAAATAAAGTGGCGTTAAAATATCTAAGTGTTCCATCGTTTTAACCTCAGCCTGCGCTAATCAGCAATGCTAATTTTTCAAAAGCATTTGTGGGTGCTTGATTGAACTCGGTTGTAATAATTGGGCAATCGAGCAGTTTCGTTAAGTCTTCTGCGTTATTCATATCGTGAGGTTTGTTATCTCCAGAGGTGTCATTAAGCACTACGGCTTTTAGCTCTAACCCCTGATGTTTGATAGCCTCTACATTTAACAAAACCTGATTAATACAACCTAGGCGATTTTCTGCCACTAGCAAAAGAGGTAAATATAAGGCGTTGGCTAAATCAGCATTTAAACCATCGGCGCAAAGGGGAGAATAAAAACCACCTGCGCCTTCTACGTATAAAAAGTTATCCGCTCCAACCCCTGTTACGCATTGGTTTTTTACTGCTTCTATAGAGAGTTTTTTACCTTCGAGCGCTGCTGCTCTTACAGGTGAGATTGGTCGGCTAAAACGATTAGGGCAAATATCATTAAGCTTATTTAACTGGTTTGCTGCATTTGCTAAGTGCCAAGCATCGGTATTTTCTACGTTGTTTTCATCCCAACCAGATTCAACTGGTTTTCGCAGAACGAGATTTATCTTTTTATCGCACAGCGCCAAAATTAGATGTGCGCCTACCCATGTCTTTCCAACATTGGTATCTGTGCCAGTGATAAATATTCCATTCATATCAAGTTTTCAATTAAATTTACTCAGTAGTTTAGTGGATATACGTTAAACTCAAAAGCCATTTCAACACTACAAATATTGAGAGACTATGTCGAGCCCAGATATTCTAGCCGTCAAAAAATATTTAATGGATCTACAAGATTCAATTTGTGAGCAACTAGCAAAAGAAGACGGTGGAGCAGTTTTTGAAGAAGACCGTTGGGAGCGCGAAGTAGACCCCGAAAAGCCAAGAATGACAGGGGGAGGCAGAACCCGCTTGATGGTTGATGGTAATGTGATCGAGCAAGGTGGCGTAAATTTCTCTCATGTATTTGGTGGCAAAATGCCAGCCTCCGCAACCGCAGGTCGCCCAGAATTAGCAGGTAGAACATTTCAGGCAATGGGCGTGTCGTTGGTGATTCACCCTAAAAACCCGATGGTGCCAACATCGCACGCTAACGTTCGTTTCTTTATTGCTGAAAAAGAAGGCGAAGACCCTGTATGGTGGTTTGGGGGTGGCTATGACCTTACGCCATATTATGGGTTTGATGAAGATTGCATCGAGTGGCATAGCACGGCACAAAAAGCCTGCCAGGCTTTTAGCACTGACGATAATGATGTCTACAATAAGTTTAAAACATGGTGTGATGATTACTTTTATATTAAACACCGTGACGAACAACGTGGCATTGGTGGACTGTTTTTTGATGATTTAAACGAATGGGGATTTGAGAAATCATTCTCGTTTTTACAGAGTGTCGGAGATAGCTATATAAACGCTTACTTGCCGATTATGTCTCGTCGAAAATCGCTGGAATACACAGAAGCACAGCGAGATTTTCAATTATACCGCCGTGGTCGCTATGTTGAGTACAACCTCGTCTATGATCGCGGGACTTTATTTGGTTTGCAATCAGGTGGTCGAACCGAATCGATTCTGATGTCGATGCCACCTTTAGTTAAATGGCGCTATAATTGGAGCCCAGAAGCAGGCACAGAGGAAGCTCGCTTATACGATTACTTCCTCAAACCTAAAAAATGGTTGGGTTGATATTATTCCTTTGGAGCAGAAAGCTTAACCATTTTGTCAATAAACCAAGCCATAACAACAAATATAAAAACCAATTGTAACTGCTGTCCAAAGACCTGTTTGACTCACAACTAAATCTGACATGATACTTTCCTCATCTATATAACTGCTTGTCATTCGAGATGAAAATGGAAAGCCATTCCTTGTTTTATATCAAGAGATTGAATGAACCTCTATTTTTTATTTTTAATAAAAATCAATGCGTTGCGTGCACTTATAAGACCTTCGCCAAACTCTTTGTCACGACCCGGCTTACCTAAATCCATTGCCGTTTTAGAAAACATTTGGTCAATATTAGTATGACCCTCAGAAAGCAATAATGCTGTAATGCCGCTTAAATGAGCCGCAGAAAACGAAGTGCCTGTTGCTATTTTGTATTTTCCCTCAGGAGCAATAGTTAATATATTTACACCTGGGGCAGCATAATCAATAAATGTACCTTTATCAGCTTTTGAAAAAAGCTGGTTATTGGCATCTACGGCGGTTGTTGCCAGCACTCCGGGGATTTGTGCAGGATATATGGTGCTACCACTATGTCCGCCATTCCCGCTCGCAGCGATAACAATAATCCCTTTTTTAAGCGCCTTTTTTACAAGTTTTTCAACCAGAGAATCTCGTCCACCGGTAAAACTAAGGTTAATCACATCTACATTGTGTTGAATACAACTATCAATAGCTTTCGCAACATCCGATGAGGTGCCTTCTAATTGTGATGGATTTTTCTTTGATCCGCTAAATGCACCTATAGCATAAAGCTTTGCTTTTGGAGCAACACCTATAAACGCATTCTGGCTAACTAATACGCCAGCAACAGAAGTGCCGTGCAGCATTGCATCAGGATTTTTTGGTTGATACTTAACAAGATCCAACGTTTCAATTAAGGCGCCTGATAAGGTTGGGTGAAAAATATCAACAGGCGTATCGACCATACAAATAGTAGTACCACGGCCCTTTGTCGTTTTATGAAAAGTTCTAACGCCAGTATCATCAATCGGATAGCCTTTTTTATAATCTATCGCCGCTGTTTTAAAGGTGTTATTAGTTTCGCTGGATACTTCTTTCTCTTTTTCATTGATAACTTTACTTAAATGAAGCGGATTTTGTCCCTTGGTATCGGCAACAATCATGCCTGTTTTTACCGATGATAATATTACTTTACTCTTAGTTTTTAGGTTGTACTTACGAGTAATGTCGTTAACGTTGACTGTTGAATCCGAAGAGTAGAGTAAAATTACTTCGTCTTTTTTAAAGTTTGTCCGTTCTGGTGGGGGAATTTTAACGCCAAAAATACACGACAATGCAAAGTTATATTTTGCACAATCTTTGGTAAAATAGGCTCTGTCTGCGCTCGCAACACCTACTATCAGCGTGCTTGCTATCACCGTGCCTAAGAAAAGTTTATGAACAATTTTAATACGCTTCACCCACAAACCAAATCAACTCTGTTTGTTTTGATAGCGTTGAAAGTAGTTTGTCCAAATCTGCTGCATTAGGCTTATTCTTAGTAAAGCTCAAACGGTACATGCCATCCTTTCCTGCGATGGTTGTGGTCTTAATATTATAGCGATTTAATATTTTTAGTAATATTGGATCATCAGGTGCGACACTCAAGCCTATTAACACGGTATTTTTATCTGCTTTTCCTTTCTCAGACTCTATTGCTGCAGGATAAAAAGTACTTTTGTGCTCAAAAAGTGGCATTGTAAATGCAAACAAAAGCGCGATAGATAACGTAGTAACAGCAGCAAATCCCATATATTGTGGCTTGCTCATGTGCCCTGAAAACAAGGCCTGGAAGAAGTCTGTAAACTTCGATTTAATTGTGGCTTCTTGTTGCTCAGCCTTTTTAGGCTGGAACTCTTTTCTTTTAAGCAGCTGCCCAAGTCTTTCTTCTCTA
>CAZSXI010000005.1:5659-15010 GCA_964611045.1 uncultured Cocleimonas sp.
CTATTCAACCTGTGCTTACTTCTAGCATTTCAAATATTTCTTTAAGCTTACTACGCGCATAAAACAATCGTGTCTTTACGGTGTTTTCAGAAATACTCAACGCCTTTGCAGTATGCTTTATCGAATGCTCTTTAAAATAAACAAGCTCCACTACTTCTCGATGCTTTTTACTTAACTTTTTTAAACACTGGAGAATTTTTTTGTTTCTCTCTGAACGCATCATTACCTCATCGGGCAATAGTGCTTCATCTTCAAAATTTTCCCATTCTGAACTATCACTTTGTAATACTTCTTTATTCTTTCTTAAATAACCGATCAAACGGTATCTTGCGATTGAATGAATCCATGTGGATGGTTGTGATCGACCCGAAAAACTACCCGCCGACTTCCAAATTTCAATCATGGCCTCATCAACAATATCTGCCGCAAGCTCTACATCATTTCTTAAAATCCGGCTACAAAATTTTGTTAGCCTAGGTTGGTAACTTGTATACAGCTCAGCAAACGCATCGCGATCACCTTTCGCAATTCTCTCGAGGAGAATTGTGTCTCGGCTTGCCTTATCAAGAACCACTTGAGGCAAGTTATCTCTAAGTTCCATTCCCATCTCTTTAGTTGTGACTACCCCATAAAATGTTCAATTTCTTTGATAAAAAATCGATAATAAAAATATTTTGTATAATTTTAGCATAAAAATGAACCTCTCGACCTTTCATACTACTTACGTGTGAGTGGCGTTTATGTTGGGCTTAATCAAAGGGGATTAGCATTACCAATTTTATAATGAGCAATCTCTAGCGAGTTGTTCATTCTCCGACTCCCTCGCAACTTTCAGCGGACTTTTTAGTCCGCTTTTTTTATGCCAAAAATTTCTTTTCCCACCTCTCATAAATCTATTTAAAAGAATCTACATGAGATTATGTGAATCAAAGAGAGTTTAGTACAATAGACTTTTCTACTCATTAAAGAATGTTAATAATGCCAAAAATTAGTTTAGGGATTGTGATGGATCCTATCGATTCAATAAACATCAAAAAAGACAGTACCTTTGCAATGATGCTAGAAGCGCAAAGTAGAGGTCACTCACTTTTCTATATTCTTCAATCAGATTTATTTGCCAAAGATGGAATGGTCTTTGCCAAAATGTATCCCGTTAAAGTCATGGATGACCCTAAAAAATGGTTTGAATTAGACGAGGCACAAACTCGACCTTTACATGAATTATCATCTGTATTAATGCGCAAAGATCCTCCCTTCGATATGGAATATATCTATTCAACCTATTTGCTTGAGCTAGCGGAAAAGCGTGGTTGCTTGGTTGTTAACAAACCTTCGAGCGTGCGCTCGGCAAATGAAAAGTTATTTACCGCATGGTTTCCTGAATGTTCGCCAGAAACTTTAGTGACGCGCGACATGGATCGAATCAAAGCATTTCAAGAGGAGCTTAAGCACATCGTCGTAAAACCGCTTGATGGCATGGGTGGCGCTATGATTTTTCAGATTCGTGATGGCGACACCAATAAAAACGTGATCCTCGAAGCGATTACCAAAAACGGTACTGAAACCATTATGGCGCAACGCTTTTTGCCCGAATTTAAACAAGGCGATAAACGTATCTTGCTAATAAACGGCAAACCATTCCCGCACGGTTTGGCGCGTATTCCCGCAGAAGGTGAAGGCAGAGGCAACCTTGCCGCGGGTGCAAGTTACAAAGGTGTTGACCTCACCGAGCGAGAGCTTGAAATTTGTAATATCGTTGGCCCTACATTAAAAAAAATGGGCTTGATGTTTGTAGGGCTTGATGTCATTGGTGATTATTTGACTGAAATAAATGTCACCAGCCCAACTTGTATACGAGAGTTGGATACCATCTATTCTGCCAATATTGCTGGTTTGTTAATGGATGAGATTGAAATCGAACTGGAGAAAAAAGCATGAAAACACGCGTAAAATGGCTAGATAATATGAGCTTTGTCGGCGAATCAGGCAGTGGTCATTCGGTTGTTATGGATGGTCCACCCGAGTTTGGGGGTCGTAATTTAGGCGTTCGCCCCATGGAAATGCTTTTGCTAGGCTTAGGTGGTTGTGCTTCTTTTGATGTGGTCTCGATGCTCAAAAAAAGCAAACAAGATTTGGTGGGCTGTGAAGTTGAAATCACGGCTAAACGCGCCGATGAAGAACCCAAAGTATTCACCAAAATTCATCTTCATTTTGTTATCTCTGGCAATGATTTATCCGATAAACGTGTAGCGCGTGCGATTGAACTATCGGCTGAAAAATATTGTTCTGCTTCGATTATGCTAGGCAAAACAGCGGTGGTTACACATGATTATAAAATAACTGATTAATACCATTTATCCGTTGAATTTGTCCATCTAACGGGCTTAGCCTATAATACGGCGCTTCACAAATAAATAACAATAAAAACAAATAATGTTTGTTAGAGACCTCAGCATAACTCTGGATGTGAGAAAAAAGAGATAGATTTTTTCATATTTTATTCAAAATATAAGCGTAATAGCTGGCTATTGCGCGTTATTTGGGATGAAAGATGGAAAACTTCTAGCCTTTTTTATCCGTTCACGAGTTATGTTGAGGTCTCTATTAATCAAGGTAATCCCATGAAACTTCTTCAAAGCGTTTTTTTAACAGGTGTCTGCGCATTTCTGCTAGGTGCAGTTAATACCGCATCAGCAACTCAAAAAAAACATGCCAGTAAAAATAAAATTACTACTGCTCAGATGCAACAGGCTTATGCCCAGCTAATAAAAAAGCCTGCGCATAAAAAGTCAAAAGGTGCTCTTGCAACGGCTAAAGCAAAAAAAAATACAAACCCTGCTCGCTTTCGCGCAATTGCTGTAGCAAAAAAACAACTTCGCAAAAAATATCGTTGGGGTGGATCAACACCAAGAACAGGCTTTGATTGTAGTGGCTTGACACATTACGCCTTTAAATCAGCCAATATAACTATCCCACGCACCGCCGCAGCACAATACAAACACACCAAACGTGTTTCACTCTCAAAGATGCAAGCAGGAGATTTAATCTTCTTCCACACACGCAGAACCAGAGCGCGCGTAAATCATGTTGGAATCTATTTAGGCAATGGGGAATTTATTCACGCACCGCGAAGAGGTAAACGTGTTTCTATAGCCAAGTTCAGTAAATACTGGCGCAGAAAAGCCGTTGGTGCCGGAAGGGTTTAGAAGTCTATTCCCTTTATTTCGTAAGAGAATTCTCTATTCCCGTAGCTTTTAAACACAGTCAGGAATTAAAGAACTAATCTAGTTTGTAGTTGTGCTTCCATCAACAGCGGGTGTATCGGTCGGCATAGTCGCTGGCATTTCTTCTGTTTTAGTTTCTGACTCTGTCAATGCTGGCATGCTGGTTTCTGATGTTTCTGGCATTGGCGTTGCTTCTTCTGTCTTAGCAGGTTCAACTTCTGGTGTAGCTGGCATTTCTGGAGCTGTTGCCTCTGGTATAGACGTTGTTGTTTCCGTCGTTGGAGCTGCTTCAGGCATTGTAGCCTCAGGCATTTTCTCTTCAACCATAGCTGACGGCATTGGCATTCCAAAATTCATAGCGTTTCCATCAACAGCAGGGCGTTTTGCCATCAAAACAAATACGGCAATGCCCGCCGCGGTGAATAAGACTGTTCCAATAGTACCTGCTGATAATTTCATCTTTGCATTCTCTTAGTATTTAAGGAGTGTTACGTTATTTTAGCATCGAAAGGCTTATTTTATAGTCCACCCCCCTGTTTTTTGCCGTTTTGTATTACAAATCAGCAAAAAACAGGGGGGGGTGGGACTATAAAAAAGCGCCTTTAAGTCGTTCTAGCAACTGAAAAATTGGCTAATTCTATCAATGCTGTTTTAAAATCACTGTTTGGTACGTTTTCTAAGCTAATAATCGCAAGTTGCGTCTCTTTTTTAGCCACATTTTGCGTGTATTCAAGTGCTTTGGTTTTTTCTATGATCTGCATTATTGCATCGAGGTGATCAAGCCCACCTTCTTCGATAGATTGACGAATAAGTGCCACATCATCGCTTTCGTTATTTTGTGTCGATACTTTTAGCGCATAAATTAACGGTAATGTTGGCTTACCTTCTGCCAAATCATCTCCCACATTTTTACCCATTGCTTCACTATCAGCACTGTAGTCCAAAACATCATCAACTAGCTGAAAGGCTGTTCCTAAGTGAGTGCCGTAGGCTGCTACCCTCTTTTCATCATCCGCTGATAAGCCAGAAAGCACCGCGCCTAATTGGCAAGCTGCTTCAAACAACTTGGCAGTTTTAGAATATATAACCTCTAAATAGCGCGCCTCATCCGTATCGGCATCATTTACATTTAAGAGCTGTAATACTTCACCTTCGGCAATTATGTTAGTGGTGCTTGCCATAATTTCCATAACGCGCATTTCATTCACGTCGACCATCATTTCAAACGAACGCGAATAAAGGAAATCACCAACCAGCACTGCCGCCTGATTGCCCCAAACATTATTAGCGGTTTCTTTGCCACGGCGCATATCTGATTCATCAACAACATCATCGTGCAATAGCGTTGCGGTGTGAATAAATTCAACAATTGCCGCAATATCGACATGGCGCTCACCCTGATAACCACAGGCACGCGCCATCAACAACGCAAGCATCGGTCTTAACCGTTTGCCACCGCTATTAATAATATAAATACTTAATTGATTAACGAGAACTACGTCAGATTGAAGACGGCGTTTAATCAACTGATCAACGGCTTCCATGTCCGAACTAACAAGCGCTTGTATTGTTTTATAATCCACAGAATCATTTATTTTTTACTGAACGCCGAATGCTAGGTAGATGTGGCGTTAGTGTCAAGGTCGTTGGCTCACAAAGATCACTTAAAAATTATATGCGCATATTCAAAAATATAGTGTTTGACTATAACCGCAACTACTTGTAGAATTTCGCGGCTTAAAACAAACACATTATGGCTGTACGATTGAAACTGACAGCCTGAGATCTTTATAGAGGTTATTAGAAATGGCACATAAAAAAGCAGCGGGTAGTACACGAAACGGTCGCGATTCAGTATCAAAACGTCTTGGTGTTAAGCGCTTTGGTGGTCAAGAAGTTCTCGCGGGTAATATCCTAGTTCGTCAACGTGGTACTAAATTCCACGCAGGTACAAACGTAGGTTTAGGTAGAGACCATACTTTATTTGCAAAAGCTGACGGTGTTGTTCTTTTTGAAGTAAAAGGTCCAAATAACCGTAAATATGTGAGTATCCAAGCGGCATAAACTTATAAAGTTTAAAAGATTTTAAAAGCCCCGCTAGTCGGGGCTTTTTTATTGCCTATGTTTTTAGGCATCATCCAATTCAACGAGAGAGACCTTTACACAAAAGATATGACGGATAGAAAAAGCTTAAATTCTCCCGTTTCTCCTTAAAAATTCGGTCAATAGCCCTGCTATTCACCTCACTTTTAAGAAAAAACTGAAAAATTACGCAATTTTCTCTCTCACCATACCTTCGTGCAAAGGTCTCTGATAAAATAAAACCATGAAATTTGTAGACGAAGTTGTAATCTCAGTAAAAGCCGGCGATGGCGGAAATGGCTGTGTCAGCTTCCGACGTGAAAAATATATCGAGTACGGCGGGCCAGATGGTGGCGACGGTGGCGATGGTGGCTGTGTTTTCTTACAAGCCAATAAAGGTTTAAACACGCTGGCTGATTTTCGTCATGTGCGTTTTTATGAGGCAGGTCGTGGTGCGAACGGTTTTAGCCGTAATATGACCGGTGCAAAAGGCGAAGATAAAATCGTTCAAGTACCTATCGGCACAATGGTTTACGTTGAAGAAACAGGCGAGTTAATCGGCGACCTCACCAAAGATGAAGAAACCATTAAGGTGGTTCAAGGTGGTTTTCACGGTTTAGGCAATTTACGCTACAAAAGCTCGGTTAATCGTGCGCCTCGCCAGTCAAAGCCTGGTTCAGAAGGCGAAACACGCACCCTTCGTTTAGAAATGAAAGTGCTTGCCGATGTAGGCTTGCTCGGCTTACCCAATGCAGGAAAATCTACACTCATTAGCACCGTTTCATCGGCACACCCCAAAGTTGCTAACTATCCTTTTACTACACTTTACCCAAACCTTGGCGTGGTAAAAGTAGATTCATACCAGAGCTTTGTCATCGCGGATATTCCCGGAATTATTGAAGGCGCGGCAGAAGGTGCTGGTTTGGGCATTCAATTTTTAAAGCATTTATCTCGCACTAGTTTGTTGCTACACCTTGTTGATGTTGCACCAATGGATGAGACCGAAGACCCTGCAGAGTCAGTACGAATTATCGAAAAAGAATTACAAAAGTTTAGTGATGAACTGGGTCAGCGCGAGCGTTGGTTAGTGCTAAACAAAATTGATTTATTACCACCTGATGAGCAACAAGCGCATTGCGACGATATTGTTAAACGCCTCGACTGGAAAGGTAAAGTCTTTATGATTTCTGCTGCCACAGGTTTAAATACAAAAGGCCTCACCAAAGAAATTATGCGCAGCATGGATGACGTCGTATATTTAGATGAACAAAAACAGCAACAAGAAAAAAAGGCAAGTGAGTAGGTCAGCATACACAAAAGAAGCAAAGCGCTGGGTCATTAAAATAGGCAGTGCGTTGCTCACAAAAGACGGCAAAGGCTTAGACTATGTCGCAATTAAAGATTGGAGCGAGCAAATCGCTCAATTACGAAAACAAGGCATTGAAATTATACTCGTGTCATCAGGCTCAGTTGCCGAGGGCATGAGCCGCATGGGTTGGAGCAAGCGCCCTACAGAGCTCGCCGAGCTACAAGCTGCTGCCGCCATTGGGCAAACAGGTTTAATCGAAGCTTACGAAAATCAGTTTAAAAAACACGGCATCCAAGCCGCGCAAATATTGCTAACGCATGATGATATTAGCAATCGCAAACGCTATCTGAATGCGCGCAACACGCTACGTGCATTACTCAAATTTAAAGCACTCCCCATCATTAATGAAAACGACACAGTTGCACTTGATGAAATGCGCCTTGGCGATAACGATACGTTAGCGGCACTAGCAGCAAATCTGATTGAAGCAAACTTGTTGGTAATACTCACCGACCAACAAGGCTTGTTTGATAAAGACCCGCGCCATCACGATGATGCTAAGCTCATTAGCGAAGACTCTGCCAGCAATGCAGATTTGCTCAAGTTTGTAGGTGCAATTTCTACCAATTTAGGTAGTGGTGGCATGGGCACAAAGCTCACCGCTGCAAAACGCGCCGCACATTCGGGTTGTGCCACAATAATCGCATCAGGTCGTGAAGATAAGGTATTAGAACGCCTCGCCCAAGGTGAAGAAATTGGTACGCTACTGAAGCCAGAAAAAACACAAATTAATGCACGCAAGCAATGGATTGCGGGGCAAGTACAAGTAAATGGCACGCTCATTTTAGATCAGGGTGCAAGCCAAGCTATTCAAAGCAATGGTAAAAGCTTGTTACCTATTGGCATTGATACTTCCGAAGGTGAATTTGACCGTGGTGACGTGGTGGATTGTAAAAATAATGATGGTGAAATCATCGCTCGTGGGGTTGTAAACTATTCTCATAATGAAGTACGCCAACTGTATAAAACACCCAGTAAGCAAATCAGCCGTATTTTAGGCTATGCAGGTGAAGCTGAAATTATCCATCGCGATAACTTAGTCTTACTTTAAGGAGAACCTGATTAAGTGTTGTTTTATAGCCGTATAAGCCCATGAATATATGGATTGTTGGTTGTGGTGATATTGGGCGGCGTGTTTCGGCGTTATACGATAAGCAAACTACTCATCATAATATTCAAGGCGTTGTTCAAAGCGAGGCATCAGAACTTGCCTGTGAACAAGCCAATATAAAAGCTACTCGAATCAACCTTGATGAGTCGTATCACTTCTCCAATAAACAATTCAAAGATGCTAATGTTTTTTACTTTGCACCACCACCATCAACTGGCAAAACAGATCCACGCCTAGAAGCTTTTTTGAGTACCATCGAAGATCAACCAAAGCGCATTATTCTGATAAGCACTACCGGTGTTTATGGTGATAGCAAAGGCGAGTGGATTGATGAGAATACTCCAACCAACCCAAAAGCAGAGCGCGCCCATCGTCGCTTATCTGCAGAGCAATCTCTTCAAAACTGGGCTGCCACCCACAACAAAGAATATATGATTTTGCGCGTACCAGGTATTTATGCACAAGATCGTCTACCCTTATCACGCCTAAAGAAGGGCTTAGCCGTCGTCAATAAAAACGAAGCGGGTTGGACAAACCGTATCCACGCTGATGATCTCGCACAAGCCTGTAAAGCAGCAATGCATTGCGAGCAAGTCAATCAAATCATCAATATTACCGATGGCAACCCTAGCTCGATGACCGATTATTTTAACCAAGTCGCTGATTATGCAAAACTGCCTCGCCCGCCACAAATATCCATGAAAGAAGCCGAAGAAATTTTGAGTGAAGGCATGGTTTCCTACCTAAAAGAATCTCGTCGTATTAAAAATAACAAGATGCTAAGCATCTTAAACATCACCTTAAAATATCCCACCTTAGAGTCCGCACTGAGAGTTCTGGGCTAGTCCTTCAATCGCTTTTATGCATCAAAGTGTTCTAAATATTTAATTAGACCTATCGTTATAATGCGCCTGTATTTATATTCCCCAATAGTGTTTATTTTTACTCGTAGGAGTTTTTCTAGAATTATCATAAATAAGGCATTTTAAGTATTCGCCCTGACGCCAATGCCAGTAAGTTAAGAAAAAAGTCCCTCCTCCTAGCAGAGGGGGCTTAACCGCATGACGAAATTTTAATGCGTTTGCCCTGGGGGTGGACTATAAATGGCTACTTTTAACGCTTATCAGACACCACACTCAACGAAGCATCCACACTTCTCAATGATTTGAGATTAAGAATCTGTCCTTTCTGGTGAATACTGTAATCCAAGCCCTGCTTGTAACAAATTTGTGCATTATCATGTTCTTCAAGTTCTTCTAGCATCTCTGCAAACTCTAAATACACATCGGCTGAAGGTAAAAAGTTTAAGCTGGAATTGTAATACGATTTACTCTTACCCCACAATTTATATTCACGGTGTAAACGCGCCAACGTTAATAACAACATTGGACTTTTTTCATGATCGAGTAGCCATTTTTCGCCCAGTTTGATTGCCGACCCTAGATTTGGATGTTCAATTTGTCCATAACGCTCAACCAATTCTTCATCCCAGTTTTTATTCAATGATGCCACTAATAACTTATCGCTCCCAACCACATCGCCCGCATCGCTTAGTGCTTTACAGT
>CAZSXI010000005.1:15110-18500 GCA_964611045.1 uncultured Cocleimonas sp.
ACTAATAACTTATCGCTCCCAACCACATCGCCCGCATCGCTTAGTGCTTTACAGTACACAAGTACCGCTTGTGGCTTGTCTTTTATATCCGCAGGGAGCTTCTTCCACAAAACTTGTAGCTGTTGCTTATCTTCATTTTGTGCAAGCGTTAAGAAAATGCCTTTTAATGCTGTCGCTTCATACTTTTCGCGATCTTCTTTTTGAATCAATCCTTGCTTAGCTAATGTCGGTAATAGCTCAAACAGGTTTCGCCAATCTTCTTGTTTGTAGTACACCTTCGCTAATAGTTTAATCGCATAAGGGTGTTTTGGCGCAGCTTCCAGCAAATGAACCAAGGTCGCACGCGATTGCTCAAATTGCCCACCACCAAACTGCATTTCTGCTTGTGAAATGGATACCGCTGTTTGTACATCATCACCTAAATCACTGGCTGTTTTAATGTATGCGTCTCTGCGCTCATACGCTTCTTGCATGTGTGCAGAGCGCGCAGCAACCAGATAATTAAGAGATGGCGTTTCAGAATATTTGATATTACTCAGTAATATTTTTTCAGATTGTGCCCAATGCCCTTCTGAGAATTGCACCAAACCATTGGTTAAATCTTGGCTAGCTTTTGTAGTGAGCTTAGCTATTTTGCGTAGCTTTAAACGCTTGCGCAAACCGAAGAAAAATTTCAATATGCTAAAGAATAAATACAAACCCACTAAGCCGAGTACGCACGCAATCAATAAGGTTGTGCTGGTGAGCGTGATGCTCATAGGATTTTCATTCCACTGATATTTAATAACTATGTCCGAAGAATGTTCAACAGCATAAATACCTAACCAGAATGCGCCAACTACGGCTAAGAATAGTAAAAAGTAACGCATTTAATTAACCCTTTTCTCATTATTTTCTGTATCAATAGTAGTCCTAACCATTAGTTCTTCAAGCAATTTAAGTGATTGAGAAACATCCGGCAGTATTGGCGCAAGATTAGCCTTATCCAAAAAGTCCAACTGTTCAAGAAGCTTGCCGCTTGTCTCTTCTGGATAATAACTTTTTATTAACTCTCTAATACGCTTCACTTGCTGATGATAGTTTGTATCATCACCTTGCAACAACATCATACGCAGTGTTTCTAAGCGCAAAGAAAGTAACTGATACAAACGTTCTTTCGCTTCAAACTCCATTTCTGCTTGAAGTGTCTTGCCTTCTTTGCGAATTACTACCGCATTATTAATTGAATTTTTTACCCGAGAAACCAGTGATTCATTTTGTGGCACTTGTTGCTCACTCGTTTCATTTGTTGGGATTAGTGCTACAACTTTAACTTCTTTTTCTTTTAACTCTGGTACGGGTTTTAATTGATCTAACAGATTATCAATTTTTTGCGATAAGGCGCTGATATCTGCAATTGCATATTGATTTACGGCTGCAATATCTTTGCTGATTTGTTTACGTACTGGCAAAAAGTCAATCGAACCACGTTCAACCAATAAGGTATCCGCCAATTTAAAAGCCGCTATTGCACCTGTTTGATCTTGCTTTAAATTAAAGCGTTGTACTGCTGTTTGTAATAAAAAATGAACCTCACCCAATGACCAATCTTTAATACTGGGTGTGTGAATTTTCACAACGGCTTCTTGCTGTTTGGTGAGTGCTTCTACCTGTGTGTAAACGGTTTCTGCAATATGCTGGGTGCTGTCTTGAATATTACGAAGCTCGTGCATGGCAGCATCGAGGTGTGTTTTATTATCTTTGAAGTTATCGTTTATTTCTTTTTCTAAGGCTTGCAGTTTTTCTCGTTGGGCAAAATTTGGTAATTTGCTATTAATTTCTGCAACGCCACTGGTAGCCGCTCTTGCTTTATCGTGAATTCTTAACCAGTTTTTGTAGCCCGCCGCGATGCCCACCATGGTAAAAAACAATGCCAACCACGCAAGAAACTGTGTAAATCGCGTGCGCCTGTTTAATTTTTTTAAGAGTAATGTTTGTTCGTCATTCATGTTTTAGATAATTCTGCCAGCTTATTATAGAGTGTCTCATCGCTAGGATCCTCAGCAATCGCTAGTTTACCTTGAAAACTGTCTGGAATCTTCTTTTGCATGCGTGGGCTACCCAGCAATAGAGTTACATTATTTATCCAGCTTGCATTTTTTGATGCCGTTACTAAAGCAAAGAAATTAATCACGCTGGTTCCACTGGTTAATAAAACCGTATCAAGCTCTCCTTGCTTGGCGTGTTGCTCTAATAAATCCAGTTCTTTTTGTGGACAGACTCTTTGATAGCTATTGATGTAATCTACGCTTGTGGCAATTTGTAAAAGCTCATCGCGTAATAAATCACGCCCGCCTTCGCCACGAATAATGGCAATGTTTTTATCATCGCAAAATGATTTAAAATCAGGCAGTGCGAGTAGGGCCTCGCTATTAAAAGTTTCTGTTGGAAAAAAGTCCGTTTTCACGCCTACATTTTCTAACGCTAAAGCCGTTTTCTTTCCTGTTGTCGCTACTTTTAATGACGCTAGTTGTGCGGGTTCAATGAAGTTAAACATCTGCTCCACCGCATTAGCACTGACGAAAATAACCAGATCGTAACTTTGTAAATTATCCAACTGTTTTTTAACCAGCTCCAAATCATCAGGTGGAGCAATTTCAATTAAGGGAAACAAAATAGCGTGTGCGCCGGCCGTCTCTAATTTTAATTGTAAGTTTTCAGCTTGATGAGCAGGACGAGTGATAACGATCCATTTATCTTTAAGTGTCATTAGGATTATTGCAATGCTTAATGATCAATTCCTAAGAACTGTAAAACTTCTCCACCACCTTGTGAGAGCAAATCTTCAGCAACCGCAATACCCAATGCTTCGGCATCATCTTGCGAACCTTCTTTCTCAGAGCGGAATATTTTAGAACCATCAGGAAAGCCGATCAATCCACGCAAGCGCATTCGATTATCATCAAGCAATTCTGCAAATCCACCAATTGGCACTTGGCAACCGCCATTTAGGCGTTTGTTCTGCGCTCGTTCTGCACTTAATCGAATTGCCGTATCTTTATGATTCAACGGTGCGAGTAGGGCATTGATTTCAGCGTCATCGGTACGACATTCAATACCGACCGCGCCTTGTCCAATTGCTGGCAAACTATCTTCTGTAGAAATATTGTGCGCAATGCGATCTTCAAAGCCAAGGCGAATCAAACCTGCCGATGCCAAAATAATTGCATCGTAATCGCCATTGTCTAACTTAGCTAAACGCGAATTCACATTTCCGCGTAAATCTAAAATCTGAATATCAGGGCGCGCTTCTTTGAGCTGCGTTTGACGGCGCAAACTACAAGTGCCCACTTTTGCGTTGAGTGGCAAATCTTTAATAGATTTAATCGTATTTGAAACAAATGCATCGGT
>CAZSXI010000006.1:0-16576 GCA_964611045.1 uncultured Cocleimonas sp.
TTTACCTTATCTAAAATACTCTAAATCGAAATTCTTCTATGAACACGTGGCTACTCCCTGACGGAATCAATGAATCTTTACCTGACGAAGCTGAAAAGTTGGAGGCGTTACGTCGACATTTAATCGATTTGTACGCGACGTGGGGATATCGTTTAGTGATGCCCCCGTTGGTTGAATATTTAGAATCTTTACGTGCTGGCATGGGTACGCAACTCGATTTACAAACCTTCAAAATTACAGACCAATTAAACGGTCGTATGATGGGTGTGCGCGCGGATATTACGCCACAAGTTGCACGCATTGACGCGCATCGTTTATCCAAAGGTAATAAAGATGCAGGTGTAAATCGTCTCTGTTATATGGGTACGGTGTTACGCACGCGCTCTGAAGAGCAGGGCGGTTCACGCTCTCCTGTGCAAGTCGGTGCAGAGTTATTTGGTCATGCAGGTATCGAGAGTGATTTTGAAATTATCTCGTTAATGTTAGAGACGTTACACAGCCTTGATGTAAATGACTTGGTGTTAGATTTAGGGCACGTTGGCATCGCCAGCGGACTTGCAGATCACGCAGAATTAGACAGTCAACAAAAAGAAGATTACTTCGATATGCTGGCACGTAAATCTATTCCTGAAATTGAAAAGTGGGTAGCAGAGCAAAATCTGTCAGCATCAATCAGCGAGATATTGTTAGTATTGCCAACTTTAAGTGGCTCAACAAAACTTATCAAAACAGCAAAAACGAGCCTAAAAAATGCAGGAAAATCCGTATTAGATGCCCTAGATCATTTGCAAAATATCAGCGATTTGCTAGGCTCAACCTTCCCTGATTTAACGTTGCATATCGATCTCGCAGAAATGCGCGGATACGCCTACCACACTGGGATTATGTATACGGTTTATTTGCACGGTAGAGGTGCTTGCATCGCACAAGGTGGTCGCTATGATGGGATCGGCGAAGCCTTTGGTAGTCATCGCCCAGCAATCGGTTTTAGCACCGATTTACGCACCTTGGCGAATTTATCGTTTGAGTCCACAACGTTGGTAAATTCTTTAGGTGTTAATGGTGTTTTAGCGCCGTATGTGATGGATGATGCATTGGATGTGATGATCGACGATTTACGAGCACAGGGTGAACAAGTTATCCGTCAGCTAGATGAGATAATGAAATTTACGCCAGCGCAACAGGGTTGTAACCGAATAATTGAAAAGCAGGGCGACGATTGGGTCGTCGTGTCGCTTTAAGCAAAAGAAAATTAGAGAGAAGAGAAATGGGAAAGAATGTCGTAGTGTTAGGAACCCAATGGGGTGATGAAGGAAAAGGAAAGATCGTTGATCTTTTAACCGAAGAAGCCTCAGCCGTAGTTCGTTTTCAAGGCGGTCACAATGCGGGTCATACTTTAGTAATTGACGGTAAGAAAACCGTTTTACATCTTATTCCCTCTGGTATTTTACGCGAAGGCGTTGACTGTATTATTGGTAACGGTGTGGTGCTTGCGCCAGATGCGTTGCTCGAAGAACTAGAAATGCTAGAAAAAGAAGGCATACCTGCTAGCGAGCGTTTAATGCTTTCAGAAGCATGTCAGCTAATCCTTCCTTATCATGTTGCCTTAGATATGGCGCGTGAAGTTGCACGTGGCAATAAAGCTATCGGCACAACAGGTCGTGGTATTGGTCCAGCTTACGAAGATAAAATATCGCGTCGTGGTTTACGTTTGGGTGATTTATTAAACACGAAACGTTTCACTGAAAAGCTAAAAGAAGTGATGGAGTATCATAACTTCATGCTTAAAAACTACTTTAAAGCTGAAGAAGTTAGCTATGAAAAAGTCTTAGAAGAAAGCCTCATCATGGCAGAAAAGCTACGTCCAATGGTGGTAGACGTGCCAAACATGCTGCACAAGCTACGCAAGGCTGGCAAAAACATTATGTTTGAAGGCGCACAAGGTACGCTTCTTGATATTGACCACGGAACATACCCGTATGTAACCTCATCAAACACAACTGCTGGTGGCGCGTGTACAGGTTCTGGTGTTGGTCCGAAGAATTTAGATTATGTTTTAGGTATCACCAAAGCTTACACAACGCGCGTTGGCTCTGGGCCATTCCCAACTGAGTTATTTGATGATATTGGCGAGCACATCGCCGAAGTAGGGCATGAGCAAGGCGCAACAACGGGTCGCGACAGACGTTGTGGTTGGTTAGATGCGGTAGCACTTCGCCGTGCCATGCAAATTAACAGCATTACAGGTATCTGTGTAACCAAGATGGACGTGTTGGATGAAGTCGAAACCATCAAAATCTGTGTAGCTTACGAGCTAGATGGGGAAAGAATGGAAGTGCCACCAATCAACACCACAGATTTTGCACGTTGTACGCCAATCTACGAAGAACACGAAGGCTGGATGAGCAAGACCTTTGGTATTACGGAATATGATGATTTGCCAGAAAAGGCAAAAGCGTATTTGAAGCGCATGGAAGAATTATTGGAAGTGCCTGCTGATATTATTTCGACGGGTCCAGATAGAGATCATACGATGATTGTTAGAAATCCTTATAGTGCGTAATTATTACCTCCTCTTGATATGAAAGAGGAGTAATTTGCCGTTCCCTTCGACTCCGCTCAGGGTACTGGATCGTTATTTATAGATAAACTAGCTCCCTGAGCGGAGTCGAAGGGCGCGGGAAGAATCTAACATTATGCGCCTAGACAAACTAATCTCAAACTCCACATCCTTCACACGCTCACAAGCAAAGTTCGCCATCCGTGGTGGAAAAGTAAAAATTGATGGCGTAGTTGCCAAAAATGCTGCCCAGCAAGTCACCGAAGAATCCAACGTAGAGTACATGGGCGTGGCGGTAAATAAAGTCAAACCACGTTACATCATGTTCAACAAACCCACTGGTGTGGTGTGCGCGAATAAAGATAAAGACCATGCAACGGTGTTTGATTCTTTATTTTTACCCAGACAAGACATGCTACACGTAGCAGGACGTTTAGATATTGATACCACAGGCTTAGTGCTAATTACTGACGATGGACAATGGCTACACAGAATTACATCACCCAAACATAATCATAAAAAAGTCTATTTAGTTGAGCTAGATTCACCCATTACCGAAAACCAAATCAGAATCCTCAACGAAGGCGTACAACTTAAAAAAGAAAAGAAACGCTCGCTACCCGCCGAGATAGAAGTCATCGAAGATCAAAAAATCCGTATGATAATCTCTGAAGGAAAATACCATCAGGTCAAAAGAATGTTAGCTGCTGTTGAAAATCACGTGGTAACACTGCACCGAGAAAAGGTTGCACATATTTCTTTAGATGAAAAACTAGAAGAAGGGCAATGGCGAGAGCTTACCAAGGCTGAAATCAGTCTAATCTAACTCAAATAGACATGGCAATACCGTTTAATTAAGCCGTAAGTTAATGTTTTTTGATTGTAACTTAGTCTATTGTCAATCCGTCATTGAGGTGAAGACCGCAATCCACGGTTGAAACAGTCTTATCGTAAATGGAGTCTGCTTTTCACCCGTATGACGAACGTGGGTTTTTTATTAATCGATATATTACAGCTTAATTCAACAACATTGAGGGGCGGATATAAAAACATGATGTTTTTAAAGTCCACCCCCTCCTTTTTTTGATGATTTGTACTTTATTTTATTGTTTTTTGCCTCATGTTATAAAAATAGTATAATCACTAAAAACATAATAACGATAAAATATAACGAGAAACTCTATGCGCTTTTTGTTTGCAGTCATATTTCTAGTCGGTTCACTCTTCTTATTATTTGGATTTCGACACGATATTGAAGTCGTGATGATCGGCATTGCCACCATCCTTGGTTTTGCATTAGGTAAAGTCTTTGATTTGCAAAAAGATTTAAATGCGATGCGTGAGACCTTGGCAAGAGAATGGGAGGAACGTAATTCTGCTAAGCAATCCGTCACAAAAACAACGGCTTCATCAGTGGTCTCTAAAGAAGCTGTTCAAGAATCTACGAAAATAGATGAAGGCAAATCATCAAAAGCATTTGAACAGCAGGCTATTGCTGAAGGGTTGAAGTCCGAAGTAAGTGCAGTAGATAGTGAAAGCAAATTAATACCAGACAATCTTCCGCGTGATGCTAACGTGAATATCAGTGAAGAAATAATGCCTATAGCTAGTTCTGTCGGTGAATCATTACCTAAAGAAAGCTCTTATCCTGTCGAAGAAACAATAGCCGATAAAGTAGGTGATTACATTAAAGGCTATTTCACAGGCGGGAATCTCTTTGTTCGTATTGGTATTATCATCTTATTCTTCGGCGTTTCATTCTTATTAAAATATGTATCCGATCAAGGTTTATTCCCGATCGAATATCGTTTGATTGGTGTAGTGATCCTTGCCATTGTCTTTTTGGGCTTAGGCTGGCGATTACGCCATAAAAACGAAACCTATGCGTTATTGTTACAGGGCGCAGGTATTGGTATTTTATATTTAGATATTTACGCCGCATTTAGCCTTTATAATCTTTTACCCCCGACGGCAGCGTTTGCACTGTTGTTTGTGGTGAGCATGTTTAGCGCAACATTGGCCGTGATGCAAGATTCAAAATCACTTGCGGTGTTGGGTTTTAGTGGTGGTTTTATAGCACCCGTGTTGGCATCAAGTGGCACTAATAATTATGTGGCGCTATTTAGTTACTACGCGGTATTGAATTTAGCGATTGTGGCGGTTGCATGGTTTAAAGCATGGCGACCACTGAATTTGCTGGGCTTTGCTTTCACCTTTATTATCGGTACGGCTTGGGGTGTGACGAGCTATAAAAGTGAAAACTTCGCAACGGTTGAACCCTTTTTAATACTCTTTTTCCTATTTTATGTATTGATTGCCGTATTGTTTGCACTGCGCCAACCACCAAAATTGCGCGGATATGTGGATGGTACTTTGTTATTCGGCGTACCACTTGCCGCTTCTGGTTTGCAATATTCGTTGGTGAAAGATTTTGAATACGGCGTGTCGTTATCATCCTTTGCGATGGGTGCTTTTTATCTGGTGCTTTCGTGGTTTATTTGGAAACGTAAAGGCGATGGTTTAAAGCTCTTAGCAGAAGCATTTTTGGCTCTGGGTGTGATATTTGCCTCAATGGCGATTCCTTTTGCACTAGCTCCTACACAAACTGCCGCAGCTTGGGCATTAGAAGGCGCAGGATTATTATGGCTCGGTACACGTCAGAATCGCCTATCGGTTCGGGTATTTGGATTGATTTTGCAATTTGGCGCAGGTGTGATGTTCTTCTATCGGGAAAACATACCTTTCAAATTTAATAGTTCATTGGATAGCGAAACACTCTTATCTTCTATCGACAGTGTGAACCCCTTCTTAAATGCTGATTTCATCAGTGCTATTATGATGACCGTGGCGGGAATTATTTCAGCCCGATTACTGATTAAACCCTTTGAAGGTCGTAAAACATGGGAAGAAGGCATTAGCCCCGCAATTCTCATTTGGGGAATTCTTTGGTTATTTGGTGGCTTTCTTTATCAATTGCTCGCGCATTATTCGTGGACATTATTGCCAACAAATTTACTTTTATTCACCGCAATGGTTAGTTTGATCTTTACGATCTTTGCGATGAGAGCAAAACCTGAATGGAGGCACGCGTGGGTCGTTGCCAGCGCCTTATTTGGCTTAATCTTGCTGCTAGGCTTTACACAATTTGGCATGAATAAATACGAATCTGATTTTCACCCATTACAACAAAATGGTTGGATAGCTTGGCCTGTTGTCTTCATCGTGTACTACTTCTTACTTCAGCAGTTAGAAAAGCATCAAGTATTACAACGCTTTCAGCCGGTATTACATAGTTTATTATTGATATTGCTGGTTGTTTTAGTAACGTTTGAAGGTGCTTGGCAGTTGAAGAAAACACTGTCTAGCTCATCTGATTGGATGGGAATCTGGTACATCGTGCCAACTATCATCGCCTTGTGGTTAATCATCAAAGCAAAGTTCTGGCCATTCTCAACGCATAAAGAAACCTACCGCCAGCAGACGGGCATAGCACTGGCTTCGGTGATGTCGATATGGTCGTTTATTGCGTTAGGCTCAGAGGGGATATCCGATCCTTTGCCTTGGATTCCGCTACTCAATCCTTTAGATATTGTGTCGGTGATTATTTTCATTACGCTCTTCAAGTGGTGGCAAACCATTAGTGATAATTTTGCATTGGTTAAAAACCAAAATACACAAAATAAATCATTCAACCAACGAGCGTTTGCGATTGGTATCGCGGGCTTAGTTTTCTTATGGCTAAACGTCACGTTGTTTAGAATTGCCTTTCATTGGTTTGGGGTTGATTACAATTCTCATGCACTTTATAACTCTAATCTGGTGCAAACATCAGTCTCTATTCTTTGGGCATTATCGGGTGTGATACTCACCGTATACGCTAGCCGTAAAAAGATTCGTTTCTTATGGATGGGTGGTGCGTTTATATTGGGATTAGTGGTATTGAAGCTATTTGTGATTGATTTTTCCACACTCGGTAGTTTGGCACGAATTATTTCGTTCCTAGTAGTGGGAATCTTGCTCACCAGCATAGGCTATTTTGCGCCATTGCCTGATAAAACCGATGATCAAACGTTGGACCCAATACCAGAATCACCAGACTCAAAAATGCCAAAAGAGTCAGAAAAAGGATCAAATAATGATTAAGCGTTTATTAGCATTAACAGCAGGTGCCACCCTTTTAGTTGCTTCATCCGCATCAGCTGTGCCCTATAGCGTTGATGACTTTGCACAATCGGCAACAATTAGCGATGCAAAAACCTCATTGCGCCAGATTCAGATTCCCAAAACTTTGTATCAAAACATGCAACGCAGAGACTATGGTGATTTGCGCGGATTTAGTGCCGATGGGCAGGTTGTTCCGCATCAGTTCAGCCAATCATCAACACGTTTAGATTCAAAGCAAGAAACACCGTTGGTGTTTTATCCGTTTAGCAAAGAGCAGGCTGCTAATCCTAGTAATATTCAAGTCATTATCAATCAGAAAGCAGGGGAGCAAAATTTACAGATTAATCAGCATTTGGCAAATAATGGTCAACCTCCCAAATTCAATGAATATCAATACATTATTGAAAATAAGAAACGAAGCCCATCACTGTGTAAGATAGAACTCGATTGGCAACAAGCAAAACTTAGCTCGATTCTTAGTTTTAAATTAGAAAGCAGTGATCAGCTACAAAATTGGCGAACACTCAGCCGAAAGTTAACCGTATCAAAGCTCGATTACAATGGCTCTCAGTTGATGCACAATCAGGTTAGTTTTTCGTGTACCTCACAAAAATATCTGCGTCTAACGTGGTTGCAACCCAAACAAAAAACACATCTTATTCAAATAAAGGGTATCTACACGCAAAAAGGCGCACAACAGATTCAGTGGGAAAGTTTTGGTAAACCGCGCTACAGCAAAGAGGATGGTAGTTGGTTATTTGAAAGCAATGTGATTGCCTCCATCTCAAAATTAGAGTTTGTTGCCCCACAAGACGGATTGCTCTATCAAGGCACGTTGTATTCGCGCAATGATGAAAAATCCAAATGGCGTTATCGCACAGCGGTTAGTCAATACCGTTTAAATTTAGGTGAAACAACGTTACAAAGTAGCCCTGTGTCTTTTGCACAAACCAGTGACCGTTATTGGAAGCTAGTGATGAAAACAGAAGGCCAGCTAAGCGAGAGCCAGTTACCCGAAATTCGCGCAGGCTGGACACCAAAACAACTGTACTTCTTAGCGCAAGGCCAAGCCCCATTCACCCTAGCGTTTGGCAACTCCACTATAAAATCAGCACAAAAAAGTAGTTTGAGTAGTTTGATAGACAGCATCAAACGATCAGGCGCAAGCATTGATAGTGTGAGCCTTGGTGAGTTTGTAAAGAATGAAAATGTTACCCAAGCACAATCAGAAACCCCATGGAAGTTAATCTTACTTTGGCTGGTTTTGATTCTAGGCACCGCGCTAATGGGCTTTATGGCGTATCGCTTATTTCAGCAGATGGGTGAGGATAAGGAATAGCTTTTACGATGAAAACCACAGTAATGCTAGATGATCAACTCGCCAATTATCATTTTGGTGAGCAACACCCCTTTGATTCAAAGCGTTAATACTCTCTAATTCTGGCAACTGCTGGAGGATTTCATCGGTGATGATATGAAAACCGCGTGATCTAGCTTGTAGTTGTATTTCTTTTTGTATCCACATAGTTGATTTATTAAGTTAATTATCAATTGAATAATTATAGCTCATACAAAATAGCAAGCGGAGCGAGACAATGTTGGAACAAAGCGACGACTACCCGAAGGGCGAGATTACAAATCGAGTAAAAAGAGGGGGGGTGGACTTAAAAATGTTGATGTTTAATGCCTTTTCAGCGTGGTAATCCGCATACGTAGCTTAGATAAGCTTGCGCTATCTGACGCATGATTGCTGGTACTAATTTTTTATGCTCAGAGCCAAAAGTATACTCAAAAACAATAAGCCTGTAGAATACGCCACCTTAATTCTTATATCCCTCGGACTCTCCTTTGATTTCTACCGCAAACATCACCATGCAATTTGGCTCAGAGCCTCTTTTTGAAAATATTTCAGCTAAATTTGATAACGGTAATCGCTACGGATTAATCGGCGCGAATGGCTGTGGTAAATCGACGCTAATGAAGATAATGAGCGGTGAGCTAGAGCCTACTTCGGGCAATATATCAGTTACTCCGGGTGAAAAGCTCGGCATCTTAAGTCAGGACCAATTCGCGTTTGAAACGCACACGGTTATCGATGCGGTGATTATGGGTGACAGAGAACTGTGGGAGATCAAGTGCGAGCGCGAGCGTATTTATGGCTTGCCTGAAATGTCGGATGCTGATGGCATAAAAGTGGGTAATCTTGAGGCTGAGTTTGCCGAGATGGATGGCTACACGGCAGAAAGTCGCGCAGGTGATATTTTGCTCAATGCAGGTATCGAAGAATCATTACATTTTGGCTTAATGAGTGAAGTCGCACCCGGTCGCAAGCTACGTGTGTTACTCGCGCAAGCCTTGTTCGCCAATCCAGATATTTTATTGCTCGATGAGCCAACCAACAACTTGGACATCGAAACCATTAACTGGTTAAGCACGGAGCTAAACAAACGCACTTGCACCATGGTGATCATCTCGCACGATAGACACTTTTTGAATTCTGTCTGCACGCACATGGCAGACATTGACTACGGTGAGCTACGAATCTACCCTGGTAATTATGAATACTTCCAAGCGGCATCAAGCCTGATACGTGAGCAGTTACTTGCAGGAAATAGTAAAAAAAGTGCTGAAATCGCAGAGTTACAAGACTTCGTTAACCGCTTTGGCGCGAATGCCTCTAAAGCCAAGCAGGCGAGTTCTCGTGCTAAAAAGCTGGATAAAATTAAGTTAGACGATGTTAAATCATCAAGCAGAAAAACGCCGATACTTAATTTTAAACAACATAAAAAATTACACCGTAATGCCTTAGTCATCGAAGAGCTGTCGCATGGCTTTAATGGGTCGCCACTGTTTACCACGAATGACGTAATCCTCGATGCAGGGACACGTGTAGCAGTGCTAGGTGATAACGGTACGGGTAAAACAACTTTTCTACGTTGCCTAATGGATCAATTCACACCCAAAAGTGGCAGCTATAAATGGTCAGAAAACGCTGTCGTTGGCTACTGCCCACAAGATAATACGCTAGACTTTGATAACGACCTGACCTTGTTTGACTGGATGATGCAGTGGCGTACCCCCAAGCATGATGACCTAAAGGTTCGCGGTTTGTTAGGGCGTTTGTTATTTACAGAAGATGATTACCTAAAGAAAGCCAAGGTCTGTTCGGGCGGTGAGAAAAATCGTTTATTGTTTGGCAAGCTAATGATGCAAGACACCAATGTTTTAATTATGGATGAACCAACCAACCACATGGACATGGAAGCCATCGAAGCGCTAAACAACGCATTGAAAGAGTATGAAGGCACCTTGATTTTTGTCAGCCATGACCGTGAGTTCGTTTCAACACTCGCCAATCGTGTGCTGGAAATTAAAGACAGAAAAATGACGGCGTTTGAAGGTACTTATGATGAATTTCGTGAAAGCAAAGGGCTAGTATAGTGTGGTAGGTTGGGCTGACGTTAGGAAGCTCTATTTCACTTATTCTAATATCATCTGCCACAACTGCTTCATCGCGCTACCACTATCGCCGCGTTCATTATAAAACTCAGCATGTTGATCTGATTTAGCATTTTTTGATAACTCGATTCCCCATAGGGGTTTTATTTGTTGCGGTAATAATGAATAGCGAATATCAACCACGCGATTGGGGTTTTGTTTATCTAAGGCGATATAGCCGGTGGAAAACCAGCGGAATCGTTCGATGTCCTTGGCTTGCTGAGAGTCTTTATCGAGCCATGGTAAGTCCCTATCAATCGATAACTTCTGTACGGTATTTCCTTCCCAAATAGTTGGTTTACTCCAGCCAATTTTTACCGCATCGACATAATAGGAATCTTCCGTGGTGGTGATGATTTTCCAGATGAGGATATTGGCGAAGCTTGGTTTGGCTTCGATATTCTCGATAACTAATCCACGTGATTCAGCGAGTTTTTGACCTTCACCTAGGGCGCGTTGGTGTTGATAGATAGAGAATCCAAAATAAACCCCGAGCCAAACGATGCCAATAATGGCGTAACGCCGTGCTTTTGTTCGAGCAGAGAGAATAACCAAGGTTAATAATGGCAAAGTAACCAAGGGATCAATAATGGAAATAATATCCCAAGCAAAGCGTTTATCCGTGAGTGGCCATAGTAGTTGTGTGCCGTAACTGGTACAGCCATCTAATAGACCATGCGTGGCAAAACCAATAATGCTCCAGAGTAGAGTTTGCAAAAATGTGATGCCAAAGCGACGCCCTATTAACGGGTGTAAAAATAGGCTACAGATCAGCCCACCGATGGGAATAAAAAGCAGGGAATGGGTGAATTGGCGATGGTATTGCAGTGTCAGTAACGAGTCATCTGTTGAGCGGATGAGAACATCTAAGTCAGGAGCCATACCTGCAAGCCCACCAATGACGGCGGCTTTGGCTAAGTCTTTTGCATTACCTTGAGTTTGCGCGAAGACAGCTCCAAAAGCGCCTTGTGTGATTGGATCCATATTGGGTTTATCATTTTCCTATTGTTTGAGATGTTTTTATCTAAGGTCTTGGACTTAAAGCAATGGGTAAGAATCTATAGACTAATCGAAGATTCATCAAGGTTTAATGGTGAATTAGGCGAAGCTTTTATCAATATAAAATCCGTTGTTTAGGGGGAGTTTAGACTCAGTTAATACATAAACCCTCGTACAAAACGTCAAAAAAAGGGGGGGGTGGACTTAAAAAAGCATCTAAATCTTCATTTTTAAGTCCACCTCCCCCTTTTTTTGACGTTTTGTACGAAAATATTACCTAAAAATCATAAGAAACCGTTAAACCCAGTGTTTGTGGCTCACCTTTTTGGGTGTAGGTTTCGGTTGCGTACCCATTGCTAGGGTTATTGCCAAAGCTAAACCCACGAGTATCGTATTCTTTATCAAGCAAGTTTCTTCCCCAGAGCGTGGTTGTCCAGTTTTTTTGTTTATAGCTTAGATTGGCGTTCACCAAATTATAGGATTTTGCTTTAGCGTTATGGCTATTCGAAAAGTAGAACCCATCCTTTCCTTCAACGCTCATGCCAGCGCTTAGCCTATCGGATAAGGCATATTCTGCGCCCAATGTGTATTGATACCTTGGTGCATGCGCTTGGTCGCGCCCTTTTAAATCAAACCCGTCAGAAACACTTTGGGGGTTATCAAATTTATCAACCGTCGCACGCAACAAGCCTAGCGAAGTTTTTAGTGTGAATTTTTGGGTTACTTTCCAATCCAATTCTGCCTCGATACCATAGTTTTTTCCTGCGGCAGCATTGCCGTAATATTCGAAAAACTCAGGTGGTGTTGTGCCTGGAATATTTGAAGAAGCTTTGATTTGTTGATCTTTACGATCTGCGTAAAAGGCATTCAAACGTGTTTTTAATGCGCCGTCCTTAAAGGATGAGTTTATGCCCACTTCAAAATTCCATTGGTACTCTGTACCGTAATCACGCAGATTTTCGGGTAGCGTTCCATCAGTATTTACACCGCCTGCTTTATAGCCGCGTGAAATACTCGTGTGTAGTAAATGATCATAATTAAGGTCATATTCTAAGCCTAGCTTTCCGCCGTATAAAAGTTCATCTGTAGAGGTTTTATGGTTGTTTGAGTCGCTGTAATCTGCTTTCCAGTTTTCTACACGTAAGCCTGTAATAAGGTTTAATTTATGATTGATTTTTGTATCTAGTTGCCCAAAAACAGCGGTGCTTTTTGTATCATATTGACTGGTAAAGTCACTGCCTAGATAAGTATATTTTCGACGTAAATCTTCCGATTTATCTGTGTGATAAAGCCCCGCAACCCAATCTGTTTTACCCTTAAAAATTCTACCATCTCGTTTAGAGAGTAGCTTTGCCTCAAACGATTTATTGTCACGTTTGCGTAAATACTGGTCAACGGCATCATAGCCACCCGCAAGTTGCCCATGGTTCCAATCTTCATCATAGCTATAATCAGTGTCTGATTTAGAATAGTTGGTGTCTGTTTCTAGTTTTACCGCAGAATTGATATTCCATTGGGTGTTGAGTGAAACGGCATTGGTTTTTTGTGCGTCATTGCCAGGCTCATCGCTCTGTGTATTGCGTGTATTATCAAGGCTAAAAGCATCGTAGCCGTTATCAAGATCAAGGTGTAAATAGCGTAAACGTACCGTTAAATCATCATTGGCTAGCCATTTTAATTGTCCGCGTAGTGTGAGTTCATCACGCCCGTTGGTGTCATCTCTGTTTAAGAATTTATTGGTGATTGTTCCATCCGCTTTATTTTTATGGATTGAAAATCGCCCGAGCAACTTATCTTTAAGCAATGGTCCACCAACCGCAATGCCTAAACTTTTTTGACCGTAACTCCCGATGGTTGATTCGATATGTCCTTTACGCTCATTGGTAGGTTCTGCAGTACTGAGTTTGATGATGCCTGCCAGTGCGCTTGCACCATATTTAGTGCCTTGAGGTCCACGAACTACCTCCACTTGCTCAACATCAAACAAGGTAGCGGAACCTCCGACACGGCTTAAATCCATATTATCAATGATCAACCCTACCGAAGGATTAACAGGGGTAATAAACTGGCTTCGCTCACCGATACCCCGTATCTGGAAGTACTTCGCACGTGATCCACCGCTCGATATATTGACATTGGGCGCAAGACTTAGCGCATCTTCAATATGACTTGCGCCACGTTCTTTGAGAACTTTTTTGGGTACAGCAGTGACACTCACGGTGCTGTCTTCAAGTGTTTTCGCTCTAAAATCTGCAGTGATACTTAATTCTAGTTCTTTGGCTTGGCTGAGTGTGCTCAAAATCAGCAATGAGGCTGACAGGGTGATTTTAAAAGTATTGATTTTGTTGGCTTGCATATTCTTTTCCTTAATTCTCTTGTAGGTAAAAAATGCAAGGATAGGAAACACGCAAGCACACCAGAAGGTGTGAGATTGAGATTCGCCCATCCCTACGCTGGTATTATCCAGATCAGGTATAAGAGTCCTCTTATGCAAAGGTCTCTTTAAGGGTTTTCCACGAATAAAAAAGTAGAATCTCAGGCTTTCACCACCCCTTGGCTGTGACGCAATTGTAACGGAGATCATTTGTATTTAAAAATAGCTACAAAGGGGTAGAACTATTCTTTTATGATTTATAAAAGTGAATATGATATTATTAACACATAATACGTGTACACGGAGGCAGTTATGAATATCACACTTTCCATTGATGAAAAAGTGGCAAAAGAAGCCCGTAAAGTGGCTAACGATATGGGGACAAGTCTAAATCAGCTCATTAGAGATCACCTAGAGTTACTCACTAAAAAGAATCAATCTAGCGGTGATCTGGATGAGTTCATTGGTTTGTCAGGGCAGGGGCATTCTGCTGGCTGGAAATTTAATCGAGATGAACTACATGAAAGAACGTAGTTTTATCGACACCAATATCCTCATTTATAGTGATGATGCGGATGAGCCTGAAAAGCAAAAAATTGCATTAGATTTGTTAAAATCAGGCTGGCACAATGGCAATGCGGTCTTATCGACGCAAGTGCTTCAAGAGTACTTTTCGGCATCCACAAGAAAACTAAAGTTACCCGTAGAGCAAGCTCAACGAAAAATCGAATTACTCTCTCATTTAGAAATTGCCAGTATTGAACATCAAGATATCGTTAGAGCAATAGAGTTGCATCGTCTACATTCGTTCTCATTTTGGGATTCTCTCATCGTAAGAATGGCTCAGAAAACTGCCTGCGCGATTTTGTATTCAGAAGAAATGCAAGACGGTAGGAAAATTGATGGCATTCAGGTTGTTAATCCGTTCAAATAAAATAGAAAAATAAATGCGCAGTAAAAAAATACACATTCACTCCGACATCGCGGATAAAAACTTCATTCCCGTCTCGCGTAGGGAGTTGATAAAAAGCCTAGTTTTGAAAGCGAAAGAATCATCATTGGATGAACAAGCGCTCAAACACTTTCGTACCTTATCGGAAGTGTTGCAAACTATTTATCACGCGCGTTACCACCGTTATTATCAATCTTGAAATAGCTTTTAAAGCACCCATCGGGATTAGGGGGAGGAACAACAGGTGTCGCAGCCTATAAAAAATGAAGAAACTGTATATCAATTGAAAAAGAAGATAGCTTCATTGAAATGATTAAAAGTAGGCAGAAAAGAGCTGAAGCTAAAAGGGCAACATAGCCCTTTTTTGTTGATATAAATTTGAGTCTAGCTGATAGCAATCTCATTAATCATGACTTTTTGAATTCTTCCTTCAGGCACTTTTAATTTCACATCGTTAGTAATGAAAAAATCAGCTTTCTCAATAATGGCTGTAGAAACATGGATAGCATCTGCTAATGCTATTTTAATAATAGTGCGTGTAAAAGCCGCTGTTCTTAATACGCTTTTATCCACTGGGTATACAGAAAAGTAAACCTCATGCTTCAAAAGTTCATCATAAATAGAAACTAGTTTAGCATCTTGCTTGTATGCTCCAACAAGGACTTCTGCAAGTGTTATTTCGCTGGTTATAACTTTCATTTCTCCAGAGTAAGCCAAAGTGAAAAGTTTAGTGATAATCTCAGAAAATGAAGTAATACTTTTAGGCTCTTCAACTGCATAGATAAAAAGATTTGTATCAAAATACACAACTTTATCTTTAAAGCTGTCAGTATAAACTAAACTTTCCATAATTCACGATTAGAAGAAATAAATTCATCAACTTGCTCAACAGTAGAGAAACGGGAAAATTCTTTACCTGCTCCCATGAAATCCATTAAGGTTTTTTTCTTCTTGATTTTTTGTGTGGCACTATCTGCAAGCTTTTTCATCTTGTAGAACTCACGAGAAGGTACAATTACAAAAACTTCCTTCATATGTTTAGTAATTGATACAGGCTCTTTTACTGCACTTTCTACTAAGCTCCCAAAGTTCTTTTGTGCTTGGGTTGTGGTCATACTTTTCACAAGCATAGTCTCTGTTTGTTATTAAATAGTTTTGCCCATGATACTTTAAAATCCATATTTTACAAATAAAAAGTACGGATTATAAAAATAGGGAGTATTTTTTCTTTTTCAACAGCAAAAATTCGGAAGCTCTTCGGCGACGTTTGGGTTGCCTAGTAAACTGGGGTTAATAATAAATTAACTAATCATAAGCTGACATTCAAAAAGTAAAGGATTTGCCTCTCGGCTTCGCCTTCAAGTTCCTCCTGTACTTTTTTCATTTGCAGCTTCTTTCTTAGTCACTTTATTATTTAAACTTTAGTCTTATGAGGCACTTGCAAAACGCCATGACAGGTCTTTCAAGAACCACACTTTGGCGCATGGAAAATAAAGGTGAGTTTCCAAGAAGAGTCAGTTTAGGGGAAAATAGTGTGGGATGGCGATTGAGTGAAGTAGAGAACTGGATGAGAGAAAGATAATCAGTTCTTCGCGAGTGTATACATAGTGGTATATAATATCAAGCAAGAGAAACAAAAAAGCCTCTAAGTTGTTGAACTTAAAGGCTTTTATTTGTTTGTTATGGCGGAAGAGGAGGGATTCGAACCCTCGGTACGGATAAACGTACACACACTTTCCAAGCGTGCTCCATAGGCCACTCGGACACTCTTCCATGATCATTGCTATAAGCAAACGATGTGCGATTTTAAGCTGTTTTTGTTGGAGTGACAAGCAACATTGCATCTGAGGAACGCATATCAGAATTTATCGATTGAGGAGGTTCTTGAGCAAGAATCGGGTCGTAGAAATTAACTGAATCATTATTATTCTTCCATAGCCACTTTACTAATTGAGCGATAGGGCATTTTTCTCATTATGAAAGGCACAACGCAAACCAATTGGTTGCACAGTTTGCCACCCACTAAGAA
>CAZSXI010000007.1:0-9641 GCA_964611045.1 uncultured Cocleimonas sp.
AAAGTTGGGCTGGTTTAAGCTTTAGTCAAGCTTAGAGTTTTGCAAGAAGCTCGTTTGTTCTTAATAAAAGAAATAAAGCTATGGAGAACTCAATCACTCACAATACGAAATCCAATATTGTTGTTTCGATTATTGGGATGATTCCTAGTGCGAATAGCGCACTGAACGTTGTCGGCGTTATTGTTGAAAGAACCGCCGTGAGTTGTATTAACCCTGTTTGAATTTGCCTGATTAGTGAGTTTGATGCAAGTTATCAATGCACTTATTCAATCTACAGTGAATATTAAGGATATCTTGATTAATCTATTGAGCATTAATATTCTCATCCTCTTACGCATCTGTGATAGATTCAGTTGCGTAATGATCAGTAATCTAATAATAACTCAGACAAAATAATGAACAAAAAACTCCTTATAGCTGGATTAATTCTAAGCCTTTTTATCGCATTCTTCCTCTTCGATTTACAACAATACTTCTCTTTAGCGTATATAAAGTCGCAACAATCGGCCTTTCAACAGTTTTATTCTGAGAATACATTGCTGACTTTGCTGATTTTCTTTGTCAGTTATGTCGCTATTGCTGCGCTAAGTTTACCGGGCGCTGCGATTATGACTATTCTAGCGGGTACATTATTCGGCTTGGTAGTCGGCACAATCATGGTTTCATTTGCGAGTACCTTAGGCGCTACACTGGCTTTTTTAGCAACGCGATATTTACTCCGTGACACTATGGAGTCTCGTTATCCTGAAAAAATCAAAGCAGTGAACGAAGGGATAAAAAAAGAAGGTGCGTTTTACTTGTTTGCGTTGCGCTTAGTTCCGCTATTTCCCTTCTTCTTAATTAACATCGTGATGGGGCTTACCAAACTCCCTGTTTTAACCTTTGCTTTAGTTAGCCAAGTTGGCATGCTGCTAGGCACTATTGCCTATGTCTTTGCAGGAACGCAACTGGCAAAAATTGACTCACTCTCTGGCATTCTCTCCCCGGGTCTTATATTTGCCTTTGCCGTACTTGGATTGTTTCCACTCGTTGCTCGCAAGATTATGGACAAGTTACGCGCCAACAAGGTTTACGCTAACTATGATAAGCCTAAAAAGTTTGACAACAACTTGATTGTCATTGGCGCTGGTGCAGGTGGTCTTGTATCTTCTTATATTGCAGCAGCGGTTAAAGCCAAAGTAACCTTAATCGAAAAGCACAAGATGGGTGGAGATTGCCTCAATACGGGCTGTGTACCGAGCAAAGCGATTATTCGCACTGCCAAGTTACTCTCTGAAGCACAACATGCACCTCGATATGGTATTGAAAAAATGGAGGCCGACGTTAATTTCAAATCAGTCATGAAACGCGTCCATGACGTGATTGGTAAGATTGAACCTCACGATTCAGTCAAACGCTACACTGATTTAGGCGTCAACGTCATTCAAGGTGAAGCAAAAATTCTCGACCCTTTTCGTGTTGAGGTAAATGGTGAGGTATTAACGACTCGCAATATTATTGTAGCGACGGGAGCAAGACCCTTTGTACCGCCAATCCCTGGACTTGATAGCGTAGACTATCTCACCAGTGACACTCTTTGGGATATTGATGAATTACCTGAGAAATTCATCGTTCTTGGAGGCGGGCCAATAGGTTCTGAGTTAACGCAAGCCTTTGCACGCCTTGGCTCTCAAGTGACTTTAGTTGAGCGAGAAGAGCGAATATTAAGCCGTGAGGATTCAGATGTTTCAGAGCTAATGCTTAAAAGCTTTAATGAAGATAAAATACAAGTGCTCACTCAGCATGATGCTGTTGAAGTGATTCAACGTGATGGGCAAGACGTACTGGTTTGTAAACATAATGATAAAACAGTGGAACTGCCATTCGATAAACTACTCATCGCCATAGGGCGCAAAGCCAACGTGACAGGGTTTGGATTGGAACAACTCGGTGTCGAAACTAATCCAAACGGCACTATTAGCGCTAATGATTTCTTAGAAACAAACTATCCTAATATCCATGTGGTAGGCGATGTAACGGGGCCTTATCAGTTCACTCACACTGCGGCACATATGGCTTGGTTTGCCAGCGTCAACGCCCTATTTGGTTTTGCGAAACGCTTTAAAGTTGATTACCGCGTGATTCCTTGGGCTACTTTTACTGACCCAGAAGTATCGCGTGTCGGTCTGAACGAAACGGAAGCTAAAGAACAAGGTATTCCCTACGAAGTGACCCGCTACGGATTTGATGATCTCGATCGTGCCATTGCTGATAGCGCCGAACAAGGCTTCGTCAAAGTACTTACCCAGCCAGGAAAAGACACCATTCTTGGTGCAACGATAGTTGGAAAAAATAGCAGCAGCCTAATCACAGAATTTGTTTTAGCGATGAAATATAAGTTGGGATTAAATAAAATCCTCGGTACTATTCATATTTATCCAACGATGTCTGAGGCTAATAAATACGTTGCAGGCAACTGGAAACGAAAAAATGCGCCAGAAAAATTACTCATATGGATAGAAAAATTCCATACGTGGCGCAGAGGCTAAAAAACAATGAGACAAAGAGACTAAATCATGAACGATCTTCTCACCAACGAGCCTACAACTCGCCTCTTAGCCTTCTTAGCTATTCTTGGCATTATGATTGTGTGGCAGGTTGTTAAGCCGCGCCGAGCCTATCTAAAGCCCATCAAAGAAAAAGCTACACGTTGGGTCAACCATTCGTTGATGATGGTAATCTCAACCTTACTCATTAGGCTCGCTTTGCCCTTCTCCGCGACTGCCTTTGCTCTGTATATTTCTGATAATGATCTCGCGCTTCTCGGTTTTAGCACACCTCTAGTGATAGGCGTCATCGCTTTAGATGCGTTAATTTATTGGCAACATCGCATCTTCCATAAAGTCCCGATGCTATGGCGCCTTCATCGCGTACATCACAGCGATAGCACCCTAGATGTTACCTCGGCGATTCGTTTCCACCCTATTGAAATTTTTCTCTCAATGCTTATTAAGTTTTTAGCAATTTGGTTACTGGGTTTATCGGCTATTACCGTGCTTATTTTTGAGATTATCCTCAACGGCATGGCGATGTTTAACCATAGTAATGCGCGAGTCCCTGCTGACAATATTTTACGTTGGGTATTTGTAACACCCGACATGCATCGAGTGCATCACTCGGTTTATGGCAACGAAACCAATAGCAACTATGGCTTTAATATCTCAGTGTGGGATAGAATCTTCGGCAGTTATGTCGCGCAACCAAAAGATGGTCACGACAAAATGAAAATTGGCTTGAATGAATATCCTGGCGGAGAAAGCGGTTTAAAAGGCTTATTGCAAATGCCTTTCAAATAATAGCGAACTCTGCAATAAAAACAGCGCGAATTACTAGAAGTAATTAAGATCTGTAAAACAACCGTTTTATTTAGTTTCGGAAGGCTTTAAAGATACCGCAGCTTTCACAATGAGTAGTAATGGAAATATACCATGCAGAAAAAGGTCAAATACATCTATGCTACGAGATAAATCCCCATTGATAAGCATTTGTATTTTTTCAAAAAGATGTGGCTGAGGGGAAAAAGGTGCGAGACCCAGTGTTAAACTTCCAAGGATCACTATCATCCATGGCAGCTTTTTAATCATATTTATCATTACTACTTTCCTTTATGTGCGAATAGCTAGATGTACTATTATCTAACAGTGTATTTAAGGAGAGCCAGATTAAGAAGGTCTGTATCCCTTAATATATTGAGACCTTTGCACGAATCAGATGACGAGTAAAAATGACTAAAATTCCACTGCTTTTCGTTGGAAAACTTGCTAATAACCCGTTATTAGCTTCATTTTCCGCCTCAATCAGTAAAATTTTAGCCCATTTTTCTTTCGCCACTGACTCGTGCAAAGGTCTCATATTATAAGGTCTTGAGACTATGATAAGAGAAAATAAGTGTGTTTTTTTTGTGGATTTTTCATTTAAATAAATAAAAAAAGCAAGGTTATATAATAATTAAGGAAGTGTATTTATGTTAGGTGTTATCGGAGGATCAGGCTTATATGATTTAAAAGGGCTAGAGTTAATCAATGAACATGAGGTTAAAACACCCTTTGGCCCACCCTCTGCGCCAATCCTTGAAGGCGTACTCGCAGGTAAAAAGATTCTTTTTTTATCACGCCATGGAAAAGGACATCAATTTTTACCTCATGAGGTTAATTATCGAGCCAATATTTTTGCGTTAAAAAAATTAGGTGCGCGCAGATTGTTTAGTGTATCCGCTGCGGGTAGTTTGCGCGAAGAAATTAAACCCGGTGATCTAGCGATAGCGTCGCAATATTTTGATCATACCCGTGGTAGACGTGACACTAGCTTTTTTGGTAATGGCATCGCTGGTCATGTATCGACTGCTTATCCTGTCTGCCCTGCTTTAAGTGCAGATATTGCAGCTGCCGCAAAACGACTAACACTAGAAATTCATACGGATAAAAGTTATGGCTGTGTAGAAGGACCGAGATTAGGTACTCAAATTGAAAGCTTTTTCCTGCGTGATCAAGCCAAATGCGATTTGGTCGGGATGACCAATGTACCCGAAGTTTTTTTGGCTCGCGAAGCGCAAATGGCTTATTCGACGGTCTGTTTGGTTACAGATTATGATTGTTGGATGGAAGACCCTTCACAACATGTCAGTGTGGAAAAGTTTTTTGAGGTTTATGGTGGCGCGCTTAATAAAGCCCAGGATTTACTCGTTGAACTACTTAAATCACCCTTTACAGAAACCCCCGACAGTATTCGTAATAGTTTACAAGGTTCCATTTTAACGCCTGACGAAGCCATTAATGAAAAACAGATGAAGTGGTTGAATATATTACGTGACTGAGAAAAATCAGCAATACGATCAATGCCTCAATAATTTCAGCATTATTATTCCTAGCTGGAATCAAGAAAAGGCGTTAAATTCCTTATTAGAAAATTTGCAAAGCTTGGAATATAGGGGTGCAGAAATTATAGTCTCATCGGAAGGAACTCGTGCCAAAAGCCTCAATCACGGTGCGGCACAATCGACTAGAGACATCTTATGGTTTATCCATGCAGACAGCCAAATCACTAAAGAGAATATACAAAGCCTAAAGGAGTCTTTGCTGAAATCCCCTGATGCCTTACATTACTTTAAATTAAAGTTTGCCGAAGGTGGGCTCAGCGCAATAAATGCTCATGGCGCTAATATTCGTTCAAAAATAATTGGTTTGCCTTATGGCGATCAAGCTTTATGCATCTCTAAACAGCAATTTGAATTAATTGGTGCTTTTCCTGAAGACACTCCCTATGGCGAAGACTTATTATTCGTGCGTTTAGCAAAAAAACATAATGTTAAATTGGTAGAAGTTCCTTCATTTTTGATCAGTAGCGCACGTAAATACCAGTCGCAAGGTTGGGTTAAAACATCCCTTACTCACTGGATAATCATGCTAAAACTCATGCTTAAAAAAATATGAAAATTGCCCTCGCAATATTTGTTAAAACTCCAGGGGCATCCCCTTTAAAAACGCGTTTAGCCGCGTCTTTAGGGCAGGAAAAAGCAGAGCATTTTTATCATTTAAGCCTTAAAAGTATTATTAGCACTCTCAAGAAAACAACGATTACCCCCTACTGGGCAATAGCTGAAAAACAGAGTTTAGATAATCCATTGTGGAGCGATTTTAATAGGTTACATACCGGAGAAGGAGACTTAGGGGATCGCCAAAGTCACATTTACCACTTACTGTTAAAAACACATGATGGTGTCATTTTAATAGGTGCAGATGCTCCGCAGTTATCTATTGAAACAATAGAACAGGCGATGGAGGCTTTAAAAACGCACGATTATGTGATTGGACCTGCTAATGATGGGGGTTACTATTTATTAGCGGGACGAAGAAATATTCCAGCCAAGGTGTGGTCAACGACACCCTGGAGCGATGCTAAAACCAAAACAACGTTAGTGGCCCAACTTAGCTCAAAACCATACGAGCTAGCTATGCTGACAGATGTGGATGCTGAATCTGATCTCAATGCCATGCTTTCTGAAATGCCTCAGAAGTTAAATAAAAACCAAAGAAAACTAAAAGATTGGATAAAGGGATCCTGATTAATCAGCTTTAGCACTACAAGAACCACCACCCAATACACAAAACTTTGAACAGTATTGATGATTTAAGTAAACGCGTTTTGAGCTTTCTTTTAAGGTCGAGTCAAATTCAAATTCGTCAGAATATGGCAACAAAGTACACGCTATAACGGCTGGTTTAGTCGCGCCTTTTCGTTTAACCACCATACGAGAATTTGAACACATAATGTCATCGGGCTTAACGCCTAAAATCCCCCAACATTCCGTTGTTATTTCTGGCACTGATGCTGCATCATCCATTTCAGGAAACAAAACCAACTGCATAGAGTCATCAGCATCAACTTCAATATTATGCGTCTTAAAAAAATGGCTATAACCCTGTCGCAATTCTTGTAGCTCTTCTCCCCAGCGTGTTCTACCCGCAACATTAATGCTAAAGCCGTTATCTGAAAGCCAAGTTAGACCTTTTAAAGTGATATCCCAAGTGCCAACCCCACGTTCTTCATCGTGCATTTTGGGATTAAAGTGGTCTACTGAAACCCGCAAAACAAGATTTTCGTGATATTGCTCATTGATCCTTAACAATTGATCTTTAAGCCGCATCATGGGACGCATTGCATTGGTTAAAACAACTACCTTAAACTCACGGCTTAGACACTCCTCTATAATCGGTATAATATCGGGGTTCATAAATGGCTCACCCCCCGTAATTCCTATCTCTGCTGTGCCCATTTTTTCATCACGAGTTTCATCCAGAAAAGTTTTCACTTCCTGATAGGTCATATAGACCAATGCATCGTTTTTAGGTGATGATTCAATATAACAATTTTCACAGGTAATATTACAAAGCGTGCCAGTATTCAACCAAAGCGTTGTCAGTTTATTCAAGTCCACAAAAGCGCGTGTTTCACCTTTTGCAGTGGTGAGATAATTATCAAATTTTTTCATTTTTACTCTTCTTAAACCAACTAGGGCTCACGTGAATAACATAGGATAAACTTACGAAATAATGTTCGTATTGGATGTCTCGTGAGAGAGTCAGCTATGGGTTTCTATCAGCAATTTGATTTGAAAATAGAGGGTGAAACGTTTTATAAACCTGAAGTTACGTACTATCAAATGTTGGTAGAAATATAACCTTTATCGGTAAGAATAAAAATGAGTAATTTATCCAATGATAAAGTACCAAGTCCATGTACCAATAATTGCAGTCTCAACGAAAAGGAAATTTGTGTCGGTTGCTATCGTTCAATTTCTGAAATTATTACTTGGGTTAATCAAACAAAAAATCAAAAAAAAGAAATTTTAGATCGATGCTTAAAGAGAAAAATAGATTTAATTTCGTTGTAAATAACGATACGCATCAAATATTGAATTAAAAAAATTCCTAAACTACCTATCTCAGGAACGAGCCAGACGCTTTATGAAACCCTCACGAGACCCCGCATTAATCCAGCCAGTGGCAATCGTTTTGCTGAGTTCATTATTCACCCGACCACGATGGATGTGAGAGGGAGAGGCTGGGAAAATCACGAGCTTTCCTCGCTCCGCTATCTCATGGTGCTCCTGCCAGTGGAATTCTGTTCCCGCCTCATCCACAGAATTACAGTAGAGGATCCAGGCCAGAACACGGTTCATAGGCTCTGTGGCTTCGTCGCTAATTGTCCAGTCGCAGTGCCACTGTCGGAAGCCCTCGCCAGGAGCGTAACGCTGTAGATTGAATATAGGCATTACAAATAATTCTTGATCTGGGCAAACCTCACGGAACAAAAATCGCTCCTTCAGATACTGCTCAAGGCCGGCTGAGACTGCCCGAACAATTACATCTGCAAGAGCGAAAGCCTCGGGGTCAGAGCCGATGAGTGCCACAAGACTAATATCTGTCGAGACCTTGGCTGGCTCTGCGCCACTGCCGCCAGCACCGAAAGCCACGCCCGGGCGCTGCAGATCTTGTCGCTTCTCAAAGAAGCCCATGACACCATCAGCAACAGCCTCGAATCCTGAATTCCGGTAACGACCGATCAACTGCATGCTTGAGTCTCCTTACTAGGAATGATGCTAAGGGTATCCAGCCGTTCGACTGGAATCGTCAGAAGCACCACTATGCTTTGTTTCATGTTGTACAAAATACTGTTAATCATCATCACTTTTACCTTTCTTTTTCTGAGTCTAACACTGGTTTGCTCAATCTACTTCGCTTAATAATAAAGCTGGCTTCACAAAAAAAAAGCGACTATAAATTAGTCGCTCTCTAAAAATACTACTTAAATTTTGGCTCAGAGCGTTTAGATTTTGCTACAAATCAAGACGCATTCGCACGGAGAATGTTGAGCGTACAACGAGTACGTGATCATTCGAGTACTGAAGAAACCCTAATCAAGTCCAGTAAGTTTTATTTTGGGATGGAGCCTTCTACTCCCTGTACATACCAATTCAACTTCGCCAATACCCCATCATCTAACTCAGCACCTTCTTTAACAACAAGCTCACCTTTTTGGTTTTTAATCGGACCTTGGAATGGCTTAAAGCTTCCATCAACGATCGAATCTTTAACCGCATCTGCTAACTTTCTCACATCTTCTGGCACTGCATCGCCATACGGTGCCATTTCAACCATTCCTGATTTAATGCCACCCCACGTATCGCCTGATTCCCAAGTGCCATCCATGACTGCTTTTACGCGCGCAATATAGTACGCATCCCAGTTATTAATTATAGATGTTAGTTGTTTGGTTGGTGCGAATGCCTTCATATCAGATGCTTGACCGAATGCATATACACCACGCTTCTCAGCAACTTGTAGTGGTGCAGGTGAATCTGTATGTTGCGTGATAATGTCTGCGCCTTGATCGATTAATGCTTTTGCTGCATCGCCTTCTTTTCCGGGATCAAACCATGTATTTACCCAAATCACTTTAACTTTTACATCTGGATTCACTTTTCGGGCTGCAATTGTCATCGCGTTGATACCACGAATAACTTCAGGGATTGGAAATGAACCAATATAGCCGATGATGTTTGATTTAGTCATCTTGCCTGCAATCGTGCCTAACACCGCACGACCTTCATAAAAGCGTGCTGAATAAGTACTTACATTCTTTGAACGTTTGTAACCTGTTGCGTGCTCGAATTTAACTTTAGGAAACTTCTTAGCAACTTTTAAAGTTGGATTCATGTAACCAAACGATGTCGTGAAAATCACATCATTTCCTGCTACCGCTAATTGACGGATTACACGTTCTGCGTCTGCACCTTCTGGTACGCTTTCTACAAACGTGGTTTTCACACCTAATTCTTTTTCAACCGCTAGACGACTTTGATCGTGCTGGTATGACCATCCGTGATCACCGATTGGACCGACATAGACAAAACCTACCTTAGTTTCTGCTGTTGCGATGCTAACCGCCGTTAAACTCGCCGCTATCGTTAGCGACGTTAGTATTTTCTTTAACATTTATTTATCTCCTTTGGGTAAGTTGGGGGGTTACATTTTATTCTATATTTACCCCCTCGCCCTAGCAGGGAGAGGGCTGGGGAGAGGGTAGAAACTTCAAAAATATTA
>CAZSXI010000007.1:9741-16216 GCA_964611045.1 uncultured Cocleimonas sp.
CGTGAGATTAACACCAACACAACTATCGTCGCTATATACGGCAACATCGACATAATTTGAGACGGCACACCAATGCCTAATGCCTGCGCGTGTAGTTGTAAAATGGTGATTCCGCCGAATAAGTAAGCACCGAGCAATACACGCTCTGCTCTCCAACTAGCAAATACGACTAGCGCCAATGCAATCCAACCGCGCCCTGCTGTCATGCCTTCAACCCATAAAGGCGAATAAGCTAATGATAAATATGCGCCACCGATGCCTGCCATTGCGCCACCAAAGAGTATTGCCATAAAACGAATTTTGATGACCGAGTAACCCATCGCGTGAGCCGCATCATGTGAATCACCCACGGCACGTAAAATTAAACCCGCACGCGTTTTATTTAAAAACCACATCACCGCAAACACCATGAATATAGATAAATAAACCAAAGCATCTTGATTAAAGAATATATCACCAACAATCGGAATCGACGACAAGATAGGAATAGCAATTTTAGGAATCCCATCATACGCCACGCCAATCATGCTTTGCCCGATTAGCGCACTCAAACCAATACCAAATATGGTCAAGGCTAGACCAGTGGGTACTTGACTGGCATGAAATTTAAGCACTAAAACAGCAAAGATTACAGACGTTAATGCGCCTGCAATCATACTGGCAATAATCGCAACAAACGCACTGTCGGTATGATGCACGGTGAAGAAACCGATGATTGCACCCATAATCATCATGCCTTCGATACCTAGATTAAGTACGCCAGATTTTTCTGTGACTAGCTCACCCAATGCGGCAAACAACAAGGGTGTCGCTGCGGTGATAATCGTTAATATGGCAGCGATGATTATTGGTAACAAAGTGGAGGTTTCCATTATACAAGTACCTCTTGCTTACCAAATTGCACGCGGTAATGAATTAATACATCGCTTGCAAGCAAGAAAAATAATAATAAACCTTGGAAAACACCTGTTACGGCAATGGGAAGTTTCAAATTAATTTGAGCCGTTTCTCCACCCAAATAAGTCAATGCCAATAATAATGCCGCGAACAAAACACCCACCGGATGCAAACGCCCCACATAAGCAACAATAATTGCAGTAAAACCATAACCGGGGGAAATCGTTGGCAGTAATTGTCCAATCGGCCCAGACACTTCAATCGCGCCCGCAAGCCCTGCTGCACCACCGCTGATTAAGAGCGTGGTCCAAATAATTTTAGAATGACTAAAACCTGCGTGTTCACCTGCGGCTGGCGCATCGCCTGTGACTTTTATTTGATAACCTAATAAAGTTCTCGACAATAAAATCCAACCTATTCCAACGGCGAGTAAAGCGATGATAAAGCCGATATGTAATCGTGTGCCTTCGACTAAAATGGGGAGTAAAGCCGAATCATCAAACAAGCGTGATTCAGGAAAGTTGTAACCATCAGGGTCTTTAAGTGGTCCATGCACTAATAAATTTAAAAGAAGAATGGCGACGTAACTCAACATTAAGCTGGTTAAAATCTCATTGGCATTAAATTTAGTACGCAAAAATGCAACGATACTTGCCCATAACATTCCACCAATAACCCCTGCAATTAAAATTAAAGGAATGATGTAAAAACCTGTTTTCTCGTAGAAAAATAACGCGGTTGCGCCACCGAATATCCCACCCAATAACAGTTGCCCTTCTGCGCCAATATTCCAAACACCTGCTCGAAAACCTAGCGACAACGCCACACCGATTAATATCAAAGGCGTTGCTTTAACGGCCAACTCCGTCAAACCGTAAACTGTTGAAATTGGCTCGATAAAGAAAGCTTTTAATGCCGCAAATGGAGAAACATCCATGATGAGAAATAAAATCACGCTGGAAATTAACGTGAGAAAAATAGCTAACAACGGTGATAAATAAATCATCGCTTTAGATGGGGTTTGTCGTTTTACCAACCTAGGCAACATGTTCTACACCCTCTTCAAGAGACACGCCTGCCATTAGCATTCCCACTTTTTCAACACTCATTTCAGACGTTGGATAAAACTGAGAAATTACACCACCACAGATTGCGCCAATACGATCTGTAATTTCCATCAACTCATCCAAATCTTGCGAGATAATCAAAACCGCTGCGCCCTTGGCTGCTAATTCACGAATGGATTGACGAATGGTTTGCGCTGCACCTGCATCAACGCCCCATGTGGGTTGCGCGATGATTAGAATATCGGGATTTTGATTTAGCTCACGCCCAACAATAAATTTTTGCAAGTTACCACCTGATAAACTCCCTGCTGGCACATCAGCGCTAGGGGTTTTTACCCCATAATCTTTAATTATTTTTTCTGTAAACTGAGTGGTTTTGTTGTAATCAATCAAACCATTTTTTAGTAAGCCTAAACGCTGATAAGCCGTTAAAAATGCATTATCAATTAGGCTCATATCGGGTGTTGCGCCGTGTCCTAAACGTTTTTCTGGTACACTTGCCATACCCAAAGCGCGACGTTCATTGGGATCTAAATTACCTGCAGGTTTTCCTTCTAATTCGATACTTTTAACGCTACTTTTTTGCTCACCATTTAACGCCGTTAAGAACTCATCCTGACCATTACCTGCGACACCTGCGATACCGACAACTTCACCACCTCGCACTTCAAGATTAATATCTCGCAATGAAATACCCAAGGGGTCGGAAGCTTTCAAATTTAACCCATTCACTTTTAAGCGCACATCACCAAGCTCTACTGCTTCTGGGTGATCAATCGCTTGTAGTTCTTCACCCATCATCATGGCGGCTAATGATTGCGTACTTTCATCTGTCACCGATACCGTGCCTACTTTTCTTCCTAAACGTAAAATGGTTGCATTGTGGCAAAGTGCTTTGATTTCATCGAGCTTATGACTAATGTATAAAATAGCCATGCCTTCTTCTGATAATCTTTTTAGTGTGACGAATAGTTTTTCAACTTCTTGTGGCGTTAAAACTGAAGTCGGTTCATCCATTATCAATAGTTTGGGTTCTTGCAATAAACAACGAATGATTTCAATACGCTGGCGTTCACCCACTGACAAGGTGTAAACGTGACGATGCGGATCAAGCGGTAAACCATAACGATTAGATAGCTCGGTGATTTGTGTTGCAAGTGTTTTTAGATCAGACGTGTGATCCATCCCCAGTGAAATATTTTCCACCACGGTTAATGAATCAAAAAGAGAAAAATGTTGAAATACCATTGCCACGCCAAGTTCGCGCGCTATGGCTGGGGTTTTTATATCGACTAATTCACCTTTGAAGTGAATCGTGCCAGCATCTTGTTTCAAAATACCGTAAATCATTTTAACCAGTGTTGATTTTCCCGCGCCGTTCTCGCCCAACAACGCGTGAACCTCACCTGCTTTTATTTTTAGATCAATATTATCGTTAGCAATAACACCAGGAAACGCTTTGCGCATTCCTTTGAGTTCGATGAGATATTCTGATGATTGAGACATTTATAACCCGACTAAACAGTAGTTAGATTAAAGGAGATAAAACTCTAAATGTCTACACTGAAAGCTAAATAATTAGAATTTAAGGATAATTTATAGTCCACCCCCCCTTTTTTTTGCCGTTTTGTAAGTGACTTCCTAGTACAAAACATCAAAAAACAAGGGGGGTGGCAAATAGAAAAACTATCTAACCGCTATATTTTTTATAATTTTAGTCATTATCGCGAGAAATAAACTTACCCGTGCCTGTGTGTATCTTAATAATTTCACCCGTCTCTAAATATTCAGGCACTTGCACCGTTATACCTGTCGATAATGTCGCTGGCTTATCACGATTTGTTGCGCTTGCGCCTTTTAATCTTGGAGCAGTTTCAATCACTTCTAACGAAACGGTAGATGGCAATTCAACACCAATAATATTGTCTTCTAGAAGTAATGCTGTGATTTCTTCCATACCTTCAGTGATGTAACCAACCTGATCTCCCAAGTCTTCTTTGTTCAACGTGTGCTGTGTGTAATCTTCATTATCCATAAACACATAATCATCACCATCCATATATGAATAAGAAACCTTTACGCGTATGCAATCTGCCTCTTTGAGCATGTCATCTGCTTTGTGCGACTCATCACGCTTTTGACCTGTTTGCAGATTGTTGTAACGGATCTTGTAATAGGTTGAAGCGCCACGCGATGATGGGCTTTTGCAATCAATAGTTTTTACCGCGTGCGGTACACCATCAAAGTCGATGATCATTCCTTTTTTTAAATCATTTGCTCTTGGCACTGGCTATATTCCCCATAACGTAAGTTTGTTTAACTGCTCTATCATCTGCCAACATTAACAGTGAAAATAAGCGCTCAGCAATGCTATCACACTGCTCTATTTTAAACTTCATCAAATCCGTTGCATGATAATCCAGCACCACAAAATCTGCTTCTTTCCCTGTTTCAAAATTGCCTATTTTATCGTGCAAGTCTAGTGCCTTTGCGCCACCTAATGTTGCCATATAAAGAGATTCAAATGCAGATAAACTATTACCTTGAAGTTGTTGAATTTTATAGGCTTCGTTGATGGCTTTTAAGATTGAAAAAGAATCACCACCTGCCACATCTGTGCCTAAACCTGTCTTAACGCCGTAGCGATTGGCTTTGTTTAAATTGAACAAGCCCGAGCCGATGAAAAGGTTCGAACAAGGGCAAAATGCGATGGCTGAGTCGGTTTCTGCTAGACGTTTGAATTCACTATTTTCTAAGTGAACCCCATGTGCAAATACGGATCGTTTACCGAGTAGATTATGATGGTCATACACATCAAGATAGTTGTCGCGATCTGGAAATAATTCAGCGACCCATTCACATTCTTTTTTATTCTCTGATATATGTGTTTGAAAATGTACATCAGGATATTCTTGTAACAACCGCCCTGCTTGCGCTAATTGCTCGCTGGTACTGGTGGGTGCAAAACGTGGCGTTACAGCATATCGCAAACGGTCTTTATTGTGCCACTTTTCAATCAGTGCTTTGCTTTCAATGTAGGAATTTTCTGGTGTATCCAACAAAGCATCAGGCGCATTTCGATCCATCATCACCTTGCCACAAATCATTCTTAGATTACGCTGTTGGGCTTCTGTGAAGAAAGCATCAACCGACTGTGGGTGAACTGTGCCAAACACCAAAGCCGTCGTTGTGCCATTAGTTAATAACTGATCCAAAAAGAAACTCGCTATCTTGCTCGCATATTCAGGATCAGAAAATTTTTGCTCTGCAGGAAACGTATATGTCTCTAGCCACTCTAAAAGTTGTTTACCATAAGATGCGACGATTTCGCATTGCGGATAATGCACGTGGGTATCAATAAAACCTGGGGTGATTAGGCAGTTGGGATGCTCTGTGATTGCTATATTTTGCGGCGTTTTTTTGAGTAAGGCTTTTGCATCTCCTACCGAATGGATGTGACCATCTTCGATAACAAGAAGCCCATCTTTAAAATACTGGTAGTCTTTATCGTTAGTTAAGAAATGTATTATCTCTCCACGATGTGCGGTTAAGTCTTTCATATTAATATAGTTTCATATTTATAAAATAATTACCTGAAAAATATCTGCATCTGAAAAAAATATAAGCCCGTATAGCTGACCAACCAAACACTCATCAACAAGTTTCTTCAATTACACAAGGTTTTAATATGTACTTACGCAAACAACTCTCAATATTGGCACTCTTAGCGTTGCCCTTTTCCAGCTCTTTATTCGCTCAAGATTTACCCTTTACGCTTAATATTTCTGGAAAGAATATTGATCTACAAAAAGAATTAGTCATTAGTGAACCCACTGGAGATAAAACAGAAATTAACTTTGATTTCAAAGATAAATTAGGCGCAGCTTACAACTTCGACCTCAAATACAAAAAGCTCCCTGATAATCGCTCTTATCCTAGTAACCTCGATATTACGCTAAAAGATGGGGAAGGTCAGAAGCTAGGTTATATTTTTTGGGCAAACAACGGCACTGAAGCGCTTAAACAACTTGGCACTATCGGTATGATCGTCGATATAAATGGAGAGCCAATGGACTTGAAATTTACCTTTGATGCTGATGACAAAGGCGATTTTTCTGTTAAAGGTCTTGATGATGAGCGTTTTGTTTCTGATACTTTGATCCCTAAGAAAGGCTTTCAAATGATTCGCCCAATGTTACTGCCTATCGTATCAGATGGCGTAAGAAAACAAGCCTATGACCTTGATGCTCACCCATTCAAAATTGATTTAACATTGAAAGACATTGATAACGGTCTAGTTCAGCTTCAATACAACCTCTATAAAAAAGATGGCGATAAAGACCACCTTTTAAAGCGTACTTATTTTAATGCTGACAGCCTCGAAACACTACGCGATGGCATGTTTGCGGGTAAATACTTTGATGATGAATATGGCACATTTAAACTGGTTTTCTACCCCACGATGGGGCAGACAACTCCGCCTAGTGTGATGCAAAAAGAAGCGCCAAAAG
>CAZSXI010000008.1:0-10553 GCA_964611045.1 uncultured Cocleimonas sp.
TTGTTCTTTATTTCAGTTCACTCTAAACTCTTCGATAAATACGAAGCCACTTTATAGATAATCCAGATTTTTAATAAACCTTACTCCGTGTAAATTACCGATGTAGGTAATAAAGCCTGTGAGGGATTAACATGTCAAAAAATTTACAAACAAAGCTCGGGATAGTTCTGATGTTTTCCACGGTAGGTGTCGTGGCATGGCAGGCATTGTTTGCATAGCGCTATGGCAAAAAATAACCAACAAAGTAATCAGCAAGAAGTTTGGCTGAAGCGACTTGATGCCGTCACGCTGAAGGGTGTGAATTTTGCTAAGCATTGGCTACCAAGAGGTGCCGCCTTAGTCGAAAAGAAAACACGGATTGCAGCTAAGGAAATTCAGGAGTACCGACAGAAAAAACAACAAGTTGCTACCCGTACACCACGTAAGTCACGTTTGCTTTGGTTGCTGCCTCTACCTCTTATTCCTGCAACTATCGTAGCTCTTGCCAGCGGTCAGTTTGCGTTGTTTTTAGCCAACCTAATTGCCAGTGGATTATTTTTGACAACCGCATTACTGGCTCGGCAAGGTTTCAAGCAAGAGATAGAAGCTATACAGCAACAATTCCAGTTACGTGTTGGCTTTCCCTTTAAAACTTTAAGTGCTTCAACACTCGCTTTAGCAACATTTATAACTGCCTGGGGTGGCGTCAACCACAATTTGCCAATTTCTTTAGCATTCGGAGTGGGTGCATTTACAGCATTTGCGTTGATTTACGGACTTGACTCTCGCAAACCAAATAGCGTTGTAAACACGCTTAAAGGAGACCATCAAGAAGTTACCGAAGCCTTACAAAAAGCAGAGCAGAAAATACACCGTATTGAACTTGCTCAACAACAAATTAGTGACCCAGAACTGAAACAACGGTTAACACGAATCACAACATCTGGGCGAGATATTTTGTCAGAAATTGCACAAAATCCAAAATCTTTGCAGCGCGCTCGAAAGTTTCTTAATGTTTACCTCAAAGGAACAAAGCAAGTGGTTGATGGTTACACAAAAGCAGATAAAAAGAACCAAGCACATCCATTGGAAAATAATTTCAGGCGGGTATTAATAACGATTGAAGACGTTTTTAATAAGCAATATCAGCGTCTGCAAGAGAAAGATTTACACGAATTAGATATTCAAATTGAGGTGCTGGAAATCCAATTAAAAAATGAAGGACTAGGTTGAAAATACGGTTAATTATGAGAACTTTAACAACTCATAATTGTCTGATAATTAAGAAGATTAGTGCAAAAACGAATAAAGAGATAGATAAAATGATGAGAAAAATTACACTTATACCGATGATTATTGCGACACTGACCATGCAAAATGCGTATTGCAAATACAGAAGCAACGGAAGTTCAAAAGGTAGCTCCTAGCAAGTTACAAAACCAAGTTCAAAAGACATGGTTGGGGGTATCTTTATCACCTGTTCCTGATATTTTATTTAAACAACTCGGCAACGTGATACCCAAAGATCAAGGGGTTATTAACTCACCCCCATGGTTTGGAAATAAGGAACAGTTGTAATTTTAAAAATACCACGCTTACACAGCGTGGTATTTAAACCAATATTTATTGAAAAGGAGAAATACCATGGAAGATAAATTTAAAAAAGTTCTCCAAGAAACCAGTGAAATCATTGATAAGCTAGAAGATAAGATTGAAGATTTTACTGATGACTTCAGCGAAGATGCCAGTGAACTTTGGGCTGATGTTAAGCGAAACCTAACCGAGGTTAGTGGAAAGCTTAAAACAGCTTCAAAAAACCTAGAAGATAAAACGGATGAAGCCCAGCTTCAAGCACACCTTGGGACGATGGAAGCGCATGACCGTTTTTCGGGTATTAAGGATACGGTGGATAAATTTGCACAAGAAGTATCAACTAAAACAAAAACAGGGCTTGATACAGTAGAGCTCAAAGCACATCTTGCAAAAATGGAAGTCAAGGATTATTGGGAAGAAAATGGTGACACAATTACAGAAGAGTTTAAAGAATCCAGCGAAAAAGTAAAAGACCTAACACTCGAAGCAGCCTCTGAAATTAAAGATTATTTTGTAAAGATGACCAATACGCTCTCTAAAAAATAACCACATGATTATCCTGACATAGTGATGTTAATGTACCCGTCAATTATATTTGCCACTTATTGATAATCAGGTCACCGTTGTAATGAATCACATCACGCAAAGAGAAGAGAAGGTCACTTTAGTTGTTGATATTTCTATTAAGTTGGCTCTGTTGGCTATCGTTATTTACATTTCGTATTTAATCGCCAAACCATTCATAGGTATCATCATGGGTGGGGTTATTATTGCAGTATCTCTCTCTCCCACTATCGGGAAGTTAGAACAGATTTTTAGAAATAGAAAGGTGGTTATTATTACTTTTATGTTGATGATTATCGCTGGGTTGATCCTCTTAATGTATCTTTTTTCAGATTACGCAATAGACTCTGCCTTCACACTAAAACGTGCAGTCAAAGATGGAACAATTAGCATTCCACTTCCAACTGAAAACGTTAAAGAATGGCCCTTTATTGGAAATAAAGTCTATGCCTTTTGGCAATCAATATCGCTTGACTTTAGAGAAGCACTGACACCCTACAGTGATGAAATTAGAAAAATTGCGAAATTTCTTCTTTTAGCGCTCACTAAAGGCTTCGCAACCATCTTTCTATTCATGGGATCTATTGTTATTGCTACTGTTTTTTTAATCTATCAAGAAAAAGCTGTCGTTTTCTACCATAATATTTTGCGTCGTTTAGTCGGTGAAAGAAACCAAGAATGGGCGAGTCTGTCAGCCTCAACAGTTCGATCTGTAACCATTGGTGTATTGGGTGTGGCCGTATTTGAAGCCCTGCTTTCTTTAGCAGGTTTACTTTTCATGGACGTACCTTTTGCTTTCGTTTGGGCTGCTATTATATTTTTTCTTACTATGATTCAAGTAAGTTCAATGATTGTCGTCATCCCCATAATTGCCTATGTGTTATTTCAAAATATAGGCGCTTCTGAGATTATTTTTTCACTTTATTTCTTCCTTGTTGGAATGAGCAATAGTGTACTCCGAGCCATGCTAATAGGTCGAGGCGTTAACATCCCCATCCTCGTAATACTCATCGGAGCAATCGGAGGCATGATTCTAATGGGGTTTTTAGGCTTATTTTTAGGTGCTGTTATTTTTACTTTATTTTATAAGCTTTTTGAACTTTGGATTAGTGAAACACAAAACGACAATGGAATTGAGAAAATAACGTAAAGCATTATTTATGAAACAAATTTAACGGTTATTATTAGTATGAATATTTTATCAACAACCATGCCTAGCGAAAAAATATTTCTCTTTGGTGTTTTAATTACAGCGATTTTACTGTTAATTTATCTAACCATTTCCGTCAGCAATGGTAATTGGGACATTCGTGATCAAAGTATTCTTCAGTTATTTCATCGTTCACAGAACAATATATTGGATCAATTTTTCTCCGCAATAACATGGTTAGGCTCTCTCTGGGTTTTGTTACCGGCCTCTTTTTTATTGACCTTGATGCTATTTGTTTATGGTCATCGTTTCGAGGCGATGATATTTGAAGTCGGATTTGTTGGCGCAATACTAACAACCTACACCATGAAATACGCTTTAGCGCGTGAAAGACCCGGATATTTCGACCAACTCGGTAGCCTACCCCCTGATCCAGCTTTCCCCAGCGCGCATACCACTCAAGTTGTTATTTTTGTGTTGATGTTATGGCTAGTTATGAATTTACTGAATATTAAATGGGAAGGATATATTGCTACTTTACTTATCGTTATTGCAGCAGGAGTTGCAGCTTCGAGAATGTACCTTCAAGTACATTTCCCTAGTGACGTTATAGCAGGTATTTTAGTCGCATCAATTTGGGCGCTTCTTTCAATCACCATCATTAAATTAAAGGTGTTCACATGAGAAACAAATTTTTAGGTACAGGCGAACGTGGTTATCACCCCATACGAAAACTGTCCGTTATAATGTCAGGTTTACGATTTTCAGTACTTCATGATTTTAGCGTACTCTTAAAAGTTATTTTGTCCGTGGTTGTATTGATACCCGTGATGATTTTTAACCCTGCCATTGATACATCTATACTTATACTAGCTACAGCAGTAATGATTAGTGCTGAAATGTTTAATACAGCCATTGAAGCAATATGTGACTTCGTAGAGCCTGAGTTTGATGAAAAAATTGGCATGATTAAAGATATTGCAGCCGCAGCAACGGGTGTTGCAATTTTTGCATGGGCAGTGGTGTTAGTGATTGAGGTTGTTGAGGTTTGGGGTGTTTATAATATGTAAATTAGACTTGGACGATAAAGGTTTTTTGCGTATAAGGTTCTATGCATTCATAAAGGGACCTTTTCATCATGACTTGGTATTCCCTTCTTCAAATGTTCAAGTGGCACAGTAGTCAAACTCAGAAAAATATAGCCCTTTTTCGAGTTAGATTTTGTATCTGACAATTCCACAAATAGAATTTTTTTAACCTTCATTTAATTTAACCAGACTAGTTCTTAAATATAATAGCGAGCTATTAGCAAGATTCACAACGAAAAGCAGGAAAGTTTTAGCCATTTTTACTCGTCACCTGAGTTATGCTGAGGTCTCACTATGTTAAGAATTGATGAGTGTCATTGTATTACTCTGCACTAAACTCCTATTATCTGAACACATAGCAATAAGGAAAACTCATGGGACATACTCCAACAAAAGTGGAATTCATTCCCCTCAATATTACCGTTATGACGGTATCTGACTCGCGCACCGATGCGGATGATAAATCAGGAAAAGTCCTCGTTGATAGACTTGTTAAAGCAGGGCACAATCTTGTAGAAAAGAAAATAGTACCCGATGATATTTATCAGATGCGGGCAGCTGTTTCAAACTGGATTGCTGATCCAGATGTTCATGCAGTAATTACTACAGGCGGTACGGGCTTAACGGGCAGGGATGTTACGCCTGAAGCCATGAAAATTTTATACGATAAAGAAATTGAAGGCTTTGGCGAAATATTCCGTAAAATTTCTTATGACTTAATCAAAACATCGACCATACAATCTCGCGCCATAGCTGGGCTTGCTAATGGCACCGTTATCTTCTCACTGCCGGGTTCACCGGGCGCTTGTAAAGATGGTTGGGATGGAATTATTGTTCATCAATTAGATTCACGTGTTAAGCCATGTAACTTGGTTGAAATGATGCCAAGGTTTATGGAGAAGTAAAATGAGCGTATGTGGAAGCGACGACATTAGCATCAAAAAAGACTGTGATGATGGTCAAAATCTAATGCCAATGAACGAAGCATTAGAACAATTATTAAACAGTGCTTCACCCATTACAGAAACAGAAAAAGTACCTTTAATTGAAGCGCAAGGGCGTATTCTGGCAGAAGACCTGATATCGAGCATCAATGTGCCACCTGCTGACAATAGCGCAATGGATGGTTATGCCGTGCGTAGTGTTGATTTAGCAGATTCAACGACAAGGCTTCTGCCCGTCAGTCAGCGAATTCCCGCAGGTGTTATGGGTACACAGTTAAAAGCGGGTACGGCCGCCCGCATATTTACAGGCGCACCCATTCCCGCTGGCGCAGATGCCGTGGTGATGCAAGAGGTGTGTGTCCAAGAAGGTGATGGTGAAAACAGTACCGTTATAATGACTGAATCTATTTCAGCAGGTGAAAATATACGTCGTGCAGGCGAAGACATTCGCACAGGTGATGCTATTCTCAAAGCAGGCATCAAACTCAAACCGCAAGATATTGGTTTAGCGGCATCCGTTGGTGTCGGTGAAGTCAGCGCTTTTAAGCGCCTAAAGGTTGGTGTATTTTTTACGGGTGATGAATTACGTGAACCAGGGGAAGCACTAGCACCGGGGCAAATTTATAATTCAAACCGACATACCCTGCGTGGCTTATTAGAAAACTTAAATTGTGAAGTCATTGATCTTGGTACGGTAGAAGATACCTTGGAAGCGGCTAAAAATGCTATGCTAAAGGCGGCTGAATTATCTGATTTAGTGATGACCAGTGGGGGCGTATCAGTAGGTGAAGAGGATTATATCCGTATTGCCTTAGAAGAGATTGGTCAGCTAGAGATGTGGCGCATCAATATCAAACCCGGCAAACCACTCGCCTTTGGAAAGGTTGGCAATACACCATTTTTTGGAATGCCCGGAAATCCAGTATCCGTTTTTGCAACCTTTTGTATTTTTGCGCGCCCATTCATCTTGCAAAAACAAGGCGCGAATAACACAAAAGCCAATAGTTTTATGGTTCCTGCCGCATTTGAATGGACAAAAGCAGGTAAACGTAATGAATATGTGAGAGCGCGGGTAGAAAATGGAGTGATTGAACTCTTTCCAAATCAAGGTTCAGGTGTGTTGACATCAACAAGCTGGGCTAATGGGTTGGCTTTTATTCCTGCAGATACGATTGTGAAGCCTCAAGAGTTGATTGAGTTTATTCCTTTTAGTGAATTGTCGGTTTATTGATTATTATCAATTTTTAAAACAACGGGTAACCCGTATCTCAAAAACCATTCACGTAGGTCGGATAAGGTACGCCATCCGACATTTCTACCTGATTGCCATTGCCATGTCGGATGGCACTTCGTTTATCCGACCTACGGTTTAGATAGAGCATTAGAAATAGTTTTTGCGTATAAATCACTGCTCCACCTCCCCTCTTTTTTGCCGTTTTGTATTTAAAACAGCGTATAAATCGTCAAAAAAGGGGGGAGGTGGATAGAATAAAGCGCCTAAAAATGGGCTTTTAAAGCCAACTTCTTAGCTTTCTTCAATGCTTTTCTCTCTTTTCGTCGCATGCCTGCTAAATAAATAGTCGGAATGGCAAACAAAGTAAGCAAAGATGAGAATCCTACACCCCAGACAATCGCGGTTGCTACTGGCCCCCATATTAATGATTCTCCACCTAAGCCGATAGCCAATGAAAACAGCCCTGCAATGGTGGTTAACGTAGTAATCATGATAGGAATAACACGTCTGCGTGAAGCATAAATCGTTGCGTGGGTGACGCTCATGCCTTTTTGTAGGCGATCATTGGCGGCAGAGATGAGAACGATGGCGGCATTCACCGCTATTCCTGCAAGTGCGACGATTCCATAAAGTGTGTATAAACTTAAAGGATTTTGAGTGACAAGCAAGCCTAATATTACGCCTGTAAATGCCAAAGGTACGGTTGCTAGAATAATTAATGGCTGAAAATAGCTACGGAACTGCGTACCCAAAATCAAATACATTAAACCAAGCCCAACAAGAAATAATTGCCCCATTGAGTTGATGCTTTCTTCGATGTCATCTAATTGACCTGCAAAGTCTAAATCAATTGAAGGGAAGTCTTTGCGGTGTTCTTCCCAGCCTTCTAGCAATAACTTATTGGCGGTCACTGTGTCTAAATCACATTTACTGTAGTCGCGTTCTGTGCCTTTTATCGCGGGCATTAATCGACATTCTACAAAGTTTTCTTTAACCGCTGGTTTGGCAATTTCGGCTTCGAGCGTAATTGCACGTCTAAAATTATAGTGACGAATATTGCCGAGCGATATGCCCCGTTCTTGTGTCATTAATTGATTCAGCGGAATACTGCCACCATCACGGGTTGGCATTCTAAAATTTAACAAGTCGCCTATATCGTTGTTATCTGTCTGCTCTGCTTTTACACGAATCTGTAATTTTTCACCCTTGTCTTGCATTTCTGCAACTATTTCGCCATCTACCAATAAGCGTACAGCGCGGGTAATGTCGATGGGGTTGATGCCGGCACGGCGAATTGCATCGTGGTTCATTTTCAAGGTGAGTTCCATACGACCACGGCTGGCATCGTCGCTGATATCTTTTATGCCTTTTATATTTTCTAACACGCCGCGTAATCGCGTACTGGCTTGTTGGATGATTTTATAATCATCGCCACGTACTTTTACATTGATAGGTTTGCTGGCAGGTGGTCCTCCTTTTAAGATCAAGAATGAAATATTACTCGCACCGATAACGCTGGTTATATCTTCACGCATTTCATTGACGGTTACTTCTACATCGCGTGAGCCTTGATCCATTGGCAATAAACTCACTACAATCTGCCCGTATTGGCTGCCGTATAGAGGCTCGGTTTCGGTAAACATTAGCCCCGCGTAGCTGACAACAGCACGCGCATCATTTTCTTGGAGATGGCTTTTGAGTGTTTTCTCAACTCTTAGAACCGTTTCTAATGTTTCTTCTAAAGGAGTGGAAGGTGGCATCTCAACATTGATGTAGAATATTCTTAAAGTATCAGATGCGAAAAAATCTAACTTCACCATGCCTGCGCCTAGTGCGCCGACTGCTGTTAAAAATGCCATAAAAATAGTAAGCAAAGTTAGTTTTGGCCAGCGTAAGGCTTTGATCAATATTCTGGAATACTTGAGTTGTATCCAATGAATAAAGGATTCACGCCAGCGTTGAATTCGCCCCGGATTATCAAAATTGATATTTGCGCCATGCACATGAGAGGGCAACATCCAAAATGCTTCAATCAAACTAACGGCTAAGGCGATGGTGACTACCATGGGAATCACCATCATAAACTTGCCTAAAATTCCTGGTAATAACATCAGGGGTAAAAAGGCGGCGATAGTAGTGAATACAGCCGTTGTAACGGGTAGAGCTACTTCTTTCATCGCGCCTGTGATGGCATCTATTGAATTTGCGCCACGTTGCAAGCGATAGTAAATGGCTTCGACCACCACCACGGTATCATCGACCAGCATACCGAGTACGATGACCACGGCTAACAATACGCTGATGTTTAAAGTTTCCCCCATTACGTTTAATAGCCAAAAAGTGATGGCTAAAATAAAAGGGATGCCAATGGAGGTGAAAAAAGAAATTTTCGAGCCTAAAAATATCCATACAACGGCTAAAACTAATAATAAACCGATGAGCGCATTGCTTTGCATAATATTAATGGCTTGTGTGGTGGGTAGTGTTTGGTCATCAATGATGGTTAAAAATGTACCACTGCTTTGGTCTAGTTCATTTTGCTCATCTACCCAATCGCTTAAGACTTTAACCAAATCAATTACATTGGTATTGTCTTGTTTTAACACGGATAAAAGCACAGCAGGCTTGCCATCAAAGCGAACTTCTCGCGTTGATTTTTCGCGCGCGCGAACGACATTAGCGATGCGTGACAAAGGTATCTCGCCACTCAAGCCTGAAATGGGTAATTGTGAAACTACAGCAGGGTCACTGCTCTTACCGACGACTCTAACCAGCCAACTTTGGTTGCCTATATTGGTTGTGCCCGCTGAAATATCTTGAAACCACAGTTTTAAGGTATCCGCTAATTGCCCAGGTGTTAATTGCAAAGATTCTAAAGCTTCGGGTATAAAGTTGATTTGTAACTCGGGGTCGTCTAATCCCACGGTATCAACTCGGCTAACGCCAGATATTTGTTCAATCGCCTCTTCTGCAGCACTCGCGCGTAAGCGTAGGTTTTCATCATCGGCTTGTGAGCTGACGGCAATCATTGCTGCAGGAAAAGCATTACCCGAAGTGATTTCTATGATTAATGTATCGCTGGCTTCTCCGGGTAGTAGATCTTGTACATTTTGTAATTCACGCCGTAAATTGGATAAGCGTTTATCGTAGAGGCGCTCAGAGATATCTTCAAAACGTACCAAAATACTGGAGACACCTTCACGGCTATTGCTCGATACAAAATACATATCAGGCATGCCGTTAATGGAAGCTTCAAGCACATCGGTGACGCGTTTTTCAACATCCGAAGCAGACGCGCCCGGTAGTGCCGTGATAATCGTAATCCAGTTAAAATTTATCGTCGGATCTTGCTGACGTGGCATAGACTGATAAGCTTGAAAGCCAACAAATAGCGCCAACAGAAATGTTAGATTGGCAAATACATGGTTTTGTATTAGGCGGGTATACATACTATAAGGCTACGGAGTCTCTACCGTTTTAATGGTGTCACCATCTTGGGCACGATAACGATTTAGCGTTAAAATATGGGTTGTACTGGGTAAGTCTATTGATGCAGGCTGACCTTCTTGCGCCTTTGGGAGCGGATGAAATTTGGCTTTGCCGATACCTTCAACAATATCATCTGCAAACATCACACCCAGTTGATTGCCACGCCTTAAAATATATTCAGCAGGCAGTTGTGGTTTTTGGTTGTTCCATTCTATTCGCCCTGACAATCCTGTCGCTAGCTGTGTGTTTTTAGGTAATGATAAACGAACCTCTTGTGTGCGCGTCGTTTCATCAATGGTTTGGATAATGCTACGTACGACAGCTTTGATTCTTTTGTCGCCAGCCACAAATTCGAGCAGGGGTGACTTTTTTAGTTTTATAACATCACGGGGTGAAAGTTTTGCTTTTATCTCTAAGCGATCAGTTTGCATAAGCGTAAACAGCGGAGTACCTGCGGTGACGAGTTGCCCTCTTTGTACCAATCTCTCGGTAATTTGCCCCGCAAAAGGTGC
>CAZSXI010000008.1:10653-15882 GCA_964611045.1 uncultured Cocleimonas sp.
GTTGAGCTGATGAGTAAATCAGATAAAGATTTCGTGCTAACCGTGAGTGGTGCATCTTTTGCAAAAGAGATTGAGTTGCTGAGAAGCAGTAATGCACTCATAAAAGCACATAAAGGCATTGATAGTTTCATAAAGAGGATTTTTAACCATACCGATTGGACTGTCAAACAGAGAAATGTTCTAATTTTGTTATTTTTATAGTCCACCCCCCCTGTTTTATGCTGTTTTGTATGAAAATAATGAATTCTTAAATTACAAAACAGCATAAAACAGGGGGGGTGGACTATAAAAAGTACTTAAAATCTGACCTTTCAAAGGTTTGGGTTCAAAAAAAGCGCCATACCGACAAAAGCCGATATGGCGCTTCATTTTGTAGTACTTTAAAGACTTATTAAAGCAATGGAATCATCAGTAAAGCAACAATATTGATGATTTTAATCAAAGGATTGATCGCAGGACCTGCTGTATCTTTATACGGGTCACCTACGGTGTCACCTGTGATAGCTGCTTTGTGAGACTCAGAACCTTTACCGCCAAAGTTACCATCTTCAATGTACTTTTTAGCGTTATCCCATGCGCCACCACCAGTGGTCATTGAAATTGCTAGGAAGAGTCCTGTAATGATTGTTCCTAATAATAAGCCACCCAGTGCTTGAGCGCCCAAGGTTAATCCTACAATCAGTGGAACGAAAATAGGTAATAATGAAGGAATTATCATTTCTTTGATAGCAGACTTGGTTAACAAATCAACGGTACGAGAATAATCTGGCTCTTCGGTATAATCCATAATGCCAGGCTTTTCTTTGAACTGACGGCGAACCTCGACAACGACTGCACCCGCTGCACGTCCTACTGCTTCCATCGCCATTGCGCCGAATAGGTAAGGAATCATGCCACCAATAAATAAGCCGATAATGACCATGTGGTTTGATAGATCAAACGTCATATGACTTCCTAAATGCTTTTCTAACTCATGAGTATAGTCAGCAAACAAAACAAGGGCTGCAAGAGCTGCAGAACCGATGGCGTAACCTTTTGTTACCGCTTTAGTCGTGTTACCCACCGCATCTAGTGCATCTGTGATTTCTCTGATTTCTGCGGGTAGATCTGCCATTTCAGCAATTCCGCCTGCGTTATCTGTTACAGGGCCAAAAGCATCCATCGCTACAATAATGCCTGCCATTGATAGCATCGCCGTTGCTGCAATAGCAATACCGTATAAGCCTGCAAAGTAATGAGCTGACCCAATACCAAAACAGATAACCAATAAAGGTAATGCGGTTGAGCGCATAGAAAGTGCTAAGCCAGCAATTACGTTTGTACCATGACCTGTGGTTGATGCTTTTGCTAGGTTTATAACGGGTTTGAAAGATGTTGACGTATAGTAGTCCGTTACAACGACTAAAAGCGCTGTAACCACAAGGCCAATCAAAGAACTGTAGTAAATTGATGTGGCGCTATAAACAGTTCCGTCAGCACTGGTTATTCCATCCATTAGCCACCACGTTACAGGGATAAAGGCAATTCCCGCCAGAACAGCAGAAACGATAAGACCTTTATACAAGCCTTTCATGATGTTCTTGTCGGCTCCTACTTTTACGAAATAAGTACCGATGATAGAGGCAATGATTGAAACCGCACCTAAAACAAGCGGGTAGATTAAAGCATTACTGTCAATACCGAATGTCAACGCCCCGAGTATCATAGTTGCAATAATGGTAACTGCATATGTTTCAAACAGATCAGCCGCCATACCTGCACAGTCACCTACGTTATCGCCTACATTATCCGCAATAGTTGCGGGGTTGCGTGGGTCATCTTCAGGGATTCCTATTTCAATTTTACCCACAAGATCGGCGCCAACATCAGCACCTTTGGTGAATATACCCCCGCCTAATCGGGCAAAGATGGAGATTAATGAGCCACCAAATGCAAGACCAATCAATGGGAACAGACTGAGTTCTTCACCTTCAGGCGTGATATAGCCAAGAAGGAGTAGGAAAGCTGCTACACCAAATAAGCCTAGACCAACCACTAACATTCCAGTGATTGCACCACTTTTAAATGCAACCTGCATGGCAGGATTTAAGCCTTCTTTGGCAGCTTCTGCCGTTCGCACATTTGCACGTACTGAAACATACATGCCAATAAAACCAGCAAGACTAGAAAGGACGGCTCCAATAACAAAACCAAACGCTGTTATCGTGTCCAGTGCAAATATCAGGAGAATGGTTAAAATAACGCCCACTATTCCAATGGCGGTGTATTGTCTTTTAAAATAGGCGGAAGAACCTTCCTGAATAGCCGAAGCTATTTTAACCATTTTTGCATTTCCATCGGGCTTGTCGAGCACCCATTTAATCGTAAAGTAGCCATAAGCCAATGCTGCAAATGAGCATAAGATGGCGAGTAAAAGTCCTGCGGGCATAATTTATCTCCTTTTGGTTTGTTATTTCGTGTCTGTGATTCAGTCCTTCAATAATTATTATTAATGTGTAACGCTTAGAGATTGCACTATTTGCAACTAAGCAACAAGCCAATATTTGATTATATTTGACACGAGTAGTAGATAAGAACCCACTTATATAGCGCCTAATTGGGGTTTTCCATTAAATTCAGTTGCGTTTTAGTATAGAATGTTTCGAGGCTTTGGGAGTGACCCTTAAATTTCCCCAAAGCGAATATTAACACTATGGAGGAAAAAGGAATGTCAGAGTTATTTTGTGCGGAGTGGATGAATGAACTAAAAGATCAGTGGAATGGTGATCCAGGTGTGGCTGATAAGTTAGCCGAGATTGGTTTCAATTCTGTTATTTGTTGTGGTTACAAAGACGAAGATGAACCACGTGGCGTATTTACTGTTGTCGATGGTATTTGTATTAGCGCAGGTGATTGGGATGGTGAAGAAGCTGATTGGGATATGCGCGCACATCCAAAAGATTGGAAAAAATGGGTAAGCAAAGGCATTGGCATGGCTGGTCTTGGTATGGCTTATGCAAGTGGTAAGCTTAAATTTAAATCAGGCGATTATGGGGCAATGATGAAGAACCCAAAAATGGCAGGTCCATTTGTAAAGAGTTTTGGTTTGATGAAGAATATTGATACGACTTGGTAATCAATCAATCGTATTTTTTAATTTTTAAATAAATAAATAAATAAATAAATAATAATATTAAACTAAGCGCCATTCAATGGTGCTTAGTTGTTTTAGCTAGGAGCAGTAAAGATGGGATTTATAAAGAATATATTAGCAATCATCGGATTGATTGCAATAATTGGTGGTGGTTACGCATACAATAAATTTGGCGGGGAAATGGCTGAATTCAATAAGCTTGATGCTGGCGCGAAAAAAGTTTACTTAGATATGTGGTCAGACTTAAAGAAATATGGCAACTCTGCGGATGCAACGGTTTGGAGAAAGCAGTTAGACGAAGGTGTCTCTATTGAAGATGCCGCGGAGGCAATGAGTTCTGTTGCAACTGAACTTAATATCAGAGCAGTCGGTGTATTACCATTATCAAAAGAGGTAGAAGCTAAGACAGGTAAAAAGCAGCGCCACCTCACTATTTATCAGTACTGTAATCCATTAACTGCAATGACAATGGTTGATTACTCCGATGCGTTTTCTGCTTATTTACCTTGTCGTATAGCAATGGTTGAAGATAAAAAAGGCAAAGTCTGGGTATACGCTTTGAACATGGACATGATGATTCATGGCGGAAGAACATTGCCAGATAACCTTTTGAAAGAAGCGAACAAGGTTAAAGATGTGATACTACAGATCATGGAAGCAGGCGCTACTGGCGAGTTTTAAAAACTTGCTAAAATTGCCCGTGTAGCTCGCAAAATAAAACGAAATATCATTATATTACGTTTTATTTTGCGAGCTACACGAACAATTTTTCTGCGTTTTAAATATCAATAAAAACGGAGCTTAGCCTTCGTTTTTTTGTGCCTGTTTTAAATACCCTATTTACATAGGAGTCATTATTAATTTATCAAACTATAGAAAATAATTATTATAATCATCACCCCCCCCTTTTATCTGAATAACTTTGTTATAGAGACACTGATAATCTAGAATAATAAAAAAATAATAAAAAAATAATCAATGTTCACACCGTTTTACAACTTTTTTACACGATCAATCAGCCGTATGGTTATGGCTAGTTTCGTCTTCGTGTTGCTATTACCGCTAGGATTTCTTGTTTCTAGTCTGCCTGAGCAGTCGTGGGGGAGTGTAAAACAAGAAATTTTAGATAAGCATCAATTAATTGCAAAAAGTACAGGCGAAACGATACGTTTATATTTTTCATCCTATCAAAAGTCATTGCAGGTTTTTGCGAACACTGCAAATTTAATTCACACTAAAAACTCTGATACGGTTAAAGCAAGCATGCGTGATTTGTTAAGATCACTTGAAAATGTGGATGTAATTTCATTTTTGTCATTAGATGACTATTCAAAAGTTGTTTCCGTTAGGCCAAATGCACAAGGAACGTATAAAGATGCACTCGAAGAACCCTTCTTAAAATATCTTACCTTCGGAAATAGGCATTCATCAATCAGGGATGTTTCTTCCGTATTTAAAAGCACAATTTCTAATGAGCCTGTCGTGTTGGTTAAAGCCTATGTTTATGATGAAACGGATACCAAACGAGGTGTGCTATTTGCTGAAATAGGGCTAGGCTACATTAATAATGTCTGTAGCGAGATTGGTTATGGCTTAAAAGAGTATTGTATGGTTGTTGATTCATTCGGAAGGGTTGTCGCCCACCCTAATAAGGATTGGGTAGCGCAAAGCTATGACCTCTCTAAATTAGCTATTGTGCAAGAGATGAAGAAAGGGCGATCTGGTTCAATGGGTTTTTTCTCACCTAGTCTTGATGAAGAGGCAGTTGCAGGTTTTTCTACCGTTAAAAAATTAGGTTGGGGAGTGATGATCTCTCAATCAAAAGCTGACCTTGATTCGCCGTTACAAAAGGTGATGTTTACTATTTTAATGTGGTTGGTCATTGGTATTTTCTTTGCACTTATCGTGGCATATATGTTGACGCGTCAAATTACTAAGCCGATAAATAGCTTAGTGTTGAGGTCACAAGAAGCAGGAGTGAGAACGGGTTCATTTAACCTAGGAGATATTCCAAAAGGCAGTCCACATGAAATCATTCAACTTTGGATTGCATTATCTTCATTGATTTCTAAGTTACAGCGTTCAAATAAAGAGGT